>NZ_JBHWZS010000142.1:0-20708 GCF_042728155.1 Streptomyces sp. NPDC060209 | reverse complement strand
GGTCAGTGCATCCGGGTCACGTCCGCGGCACCGGGTGGCAGCGGGCTGCGCCGTTGCCACTCCTGCGCCAGCTCGGTGGGGAAGCGGCGTCCGCTCCGGGCCAGCACCACCCCTTCCACCAGCAGGAGTTCGTCCCCGCCGCCGAAGCGCTCCTCCGCCGTGCCGAGCCTCCGCCAGTCACCGGGCCCGCCACGCCCCGCCGAGGACCGCCACCTGGTGGTCCCGTAACTGCTCCGGTCCAGGACGTGGACGATCCCGTCGCTGATCCGCAGGGCCACGTGGACGCGGCTCAGGCCGGCGGTGCGCTCGGGCGGGACCAGCCCGTGCAGTGCGATGCCTCCCGGCCCGGGGGCCCTGCCGACCGGTACCGTCGTGCCGTTCTCCAGCGTGAACCTGGCCTTCAGCTCCCCGTCCAGCAGCAGTTTCAGCTGGACCGTCGCCGTGCGCGGGCCGTCGTCGGAGAGGACTCCGCCGTGCACCTCGCAGGTCGGGGCACCACGGCGCATCCGGGGGAGCAGTGCCGCGGCGCCCCTGGCGGTGTCGTACAGCGTGCAGCGCCGGTCCTCGCACCGCCAGTTGCGGCTCACCACGTCGAAGCGCGGCCGGCGCCGTGAGTCCAGCAGCCCCTGTTTCTTGAGGGCGTCCTCCTCCAGTTTCATGGAGATGGCCAGGGCGTCGGCGACGCCCATGTCGACGGGGGCGAGACGGACGGTGCCGCCCGGACCGGGGAACGGCTCCAGGAAGTCGTCGGTGTTGCCCTGGAGCCAGGGACGTTCACCCCGGGCGCCCCGGAAGCGGTCGCCCGTGATGACCGGGATACCGGTCAGCTCGCAGAGTTCCAGCAGACGGTCGTCGGCGTCGGCGAGCTCCTCGACCAGGCCGCGGCGCACCCAGCTCCCCAGCAGCCGGATGTCCGCCAGGTCGCTGAACTCCCGGCGTCCGCCGTGGCGCAGACTCGTGTCGGCGACCAGGTACAGCTTGACGTCCGGGTCGCGCGCCAGTGCCTTCGCGGCCTCGACGAGCAGCCGCAGCCGGCGCAGGGACCGGGCTCCGGGCTCCCCGAGCCTCCGGTTGCGTACGACGTTGGACAGGTCCACGAGGAAGCATGCCTCGTTGAAGTCCGTGGTCAGGTGGTTGTCCATCGGATCGGCCTCCGCGCCGTAGGACGCTACTCGTCGATCTTCCAGAGGGTCAGCTTCGTCACGAAGTCGGGCAGCTCGTTGGCCAGGTCGCCCTTGACCGAATTCGGAAGGACATCGGTGATCTCCAGCATCGCGAGGTTGCCCTCGGCGGTGACCGTGCAGAGGATCGTCCCCTTGGAGATGATCTCGCCGGCCTTCAGATCCTCCGCGAGGACGCTCGACGGCAGGGTGTCCGTGTCGGCACCGTCGCGGCACTGCTGCGGCTCCTTGCCCGCGCTCCTGCCCATGGGCGTGAGGAACTGCAGGTCGTCGTTGGACCAGTCCTGATACGTCATCTCCAGGTCCTCCTTCTCGCCGATCCTGCCGTTCGGGAACAGCTTCGGTGAGTCCAGGTCCACGTGCGTGCCGGTGCCGTAGGCGGGTGCGCGGATCGTGAGCGGCTTGCCCGCGAAGACCTCGGTGTACGCGACCTCCCCCGCCGGGGCTGCCGATCCCTGCCCCGGCCCTGCGGACCCGCTCTCCTTCGGGGACGCGGAAGCGCTGCCGGTCCCTGAAGTCGGGCGCGGACCCGCGGACGTGTCCGTGCCCTCGTCGTCGGGCCTCGCGACCATCCAGGTCACGACGACGGCGAGGACGACGGCGATCGCCGCTCCGGCCATGAGCAGGGCGGGCGGGACGCGCCGGGCGGGGGCGGCGGGCTGCGTGGGTGCGGGCGGGGCCGTGGTGCGGGGCTGGGACGCGGTGCCCGGCGGAGCCGGCGCCCAGGTGTCCGAGGACGCGGGCGGCACGCCGGGACCGGTGCCGGCACCGGGCGGCACCGTGGCCCCCCAGCCCGGTCCGGTCGCCGTCGTGCCACGGTCCGGGGCCGGCGGAGGCTGCCGGGAGGCCTGCTCCCGGCGGGAGATCTCCGCGGTGAGGGCCGGTGGCAGCCAGCCGTCGAAGTCACGCAGCGACCGGCCCGCCGCGCTCTCGCACAGCTGGGCCAGCTCGGCCGGGGCGATGCGGTCCTGGGGGTCGGCGGTCAGACAGCGTTCCAGGAGCGGACGCAGCGCCTCCGGATAGTCGTCCAACTGCGGCGGCCGATGGGAGGTGTTGGCTATCTGGGCGGCGATGGTGATGGCGCCGCCCGATCCGTACGGATGGTGGCCGGTGGCCGCGAGGGCTGCGATCAGGCCGAGGGAGAAGACGTCCGTCGCCGGGCCGACGGAGTCACCGAGCGCGTGCTCCGGCGACATGAACTGCGGGGTTCCGATGAGACCGCCGCTACGGGTGAGCTGGGTGGCGTCGGCGGCGCGTGCGATGCCGAAGTCGATGACGCACGGGCCCGCCGGGCCGAGAAGGACGTTGCCGGGCTTGAGGTCGCGGTGCACGACACCGGCGGCGTGGATCGCGGCCAGCGCCTGCGCGGTGCAGCTGACGAGCTGGAACACCGCCGGGAGCGGCAGCGGCCCGAACGTCTCCAGGGCGTCCGCGAGCGACACCCCGGGGACGTAGACGGAAGCGAGCCAGGGGAGGGGGCCCGAGGTGTCGTGGTCGACCACGGGCACCAGGTGGTAGCCCTGCACCCGGCGGGCCGCCTGTACCTCCTGCTCGAACCGGCGGCGGAATTCGGGGTCGTCCCCGAACTCCTGCCGGATCAGTTTCAGGGCGACGGCCTGACCGCCGCGGGTGTGCGAGAGGTAGACGGTGCCCATGCCGCCCTCACCGATGCGGGCGAGGAGCCGGTACCCGGCTGTCTCACGCGGATCCTGCGGGCCGATAGGTCTGAAAATGTCGCCGTCGGTGCTGATGGGGGGCCTCCCCTGCTCGTCGGTGCCCAAAAACGCCCGAACGGAGCCTACGACAGCTAATGACCCGTCAAATCACTTCTTTGGGAAGTGAGTTCGGACTATCAGGAACTTTCCGGGACTTCCGTCCCGGAGTGCTGTCCCGGGGGGCGGCCGGCAAGCCGCACCGGGGTGACGCCACTCGCCGGACGGCTCCGATCCGGTCCGGCGCGGCGTGCTCCGGACGGAGGTGCAGCCCTCAGGGCAGCTCCCGGAGGAGATGCGCCGTGAACCAGTCCCGCGCCAGGTCCGCGACCCGGTCCAGGGCTCCCGGCTCCTCGAACAGATGGGTCGCGCCCGGGACGATCTCCAGCCGGTTCTCGCAGTGCAGCGCCGCCTGCGCCTGCCGGTTGAGGTCGATCACCGTCGTGTCGTCGCCGCCCACGATGAGCAGGGTGGGCGCACGCACTCCGGACAGATCGGCCCCGGCCAGGTCGGGGCGTCCGCCGCGGGAGACGACGGCGCCGACGCCCGAGTCCGCCGCTGCGGCGGCCCGCAGCGCCGCCGCCGCACCTGTGCTCGCCCCGAACGAGCCGACCGGGAGGGACACGCGGCGCCTCAGCCAGCCGGTGGTGTCCGCCAGCCGCCCGGCCAGCAGACCGATGTCGAAGACATTGGCGCGGTAGACCTCCTCCCCGGGCGTGAGCAGGTCGAAGAGCAGGGTGCCCAGGCCGGCGCGGTTCAGTGCCGTGGCCACGGAGCGGTTGCGCGGGCTGTGGCGGCTGCTGCCCGAGCCGTGGGCGAACACCACGACCGCCCCGGCGTCCCTGGGAAGCACCAGGTCCCCGGAGAGCGGTACCCCGCCCGCGTCCACCTCGACCTCCTCGGCAGTGGCGACATCCGTGGAAGCCCGTTCGAGCAGGGAGACGACCTCCTCGTCGGAGGTCTGGGAGAAGTCCCGGTACCACTCACCCACGGCGGAGAAGAGACTCGGCGTGGAGAGGCAGACGACCTCGTCGACGTCCTCGCGCAGCCTGGCGGCGACATCCGGCGATGCGACCGGTACGGCCAGTACGACATGGGCGGCGCCCTGTGCACGCACCACCTGGCAGGCAGCCCTCGCCGTGGCTCCGGTGGCGACCCCGTCGTCCACCACGACCACCGCGCGCCCCTTCAGCGCCAGGCGAGGCCGGCCCTCCCGGTACGCGTGCGCCCGCCGGACCAGCTCCTCCTCCTCGGCGCGCTCGACGGAGACCAGGTCCTTCTCCCGGACCCCGGCATGGCGGACGATCTCGTCGCTGATGACCCGTACCCCGCCCTCCCCGATGGCGCCGAATCCCAGTTCCGGGTGGTACGGCACCCCGAGTTTGCGGACGACGATCACATCGAGCGGGGAGCCGAGGGCCTGCGCCACCTCGTACGCCACCGGGACCCCGCCGCGCGGGAGGCCCAGGACGACGGGGTCGCGCCTCTCCAGGTGCCTCAAAGCCACGGCGAGCCGGCGGCCGGCATCCGTGCGGTCGGTGAACAGCACGGTGGTTCACCTCCAACAGAGGGAAGAGCGGAACACACACGCGCACCCCCACCTTCGAAACAATCCCATTTGCGCCGGTTCGGCAAGTCGGGGACGGTCGGTTGCATGGAGCGAATCGGCGCGGTCCTGATCGATATCGACGGCGTACTCACGGTGTCCTGGGAGCCGCTGCCCGGTGCTGTGGAGGCCATGGAGCGGCTGCGCGCCGCGGACATGCCGCTGGCGCTGGTCACCAACACCACGTCGCGGACGCGCGCCGGTATCGCCGGGCGGCTCGCGGATTCGGGCTTTCCCGTCGGCCCCGACGACATCCTCACGGCGCCCGCCGTCACCGCCGCCCACCTGCGCGAGCACCACCCCGAAGCACGCTGCCTGCTGATCAACACCGGTGACGTACGGGACGACCTGTCCGGGGTGACCCTGGTCGAGGAGGAGGACGCCGAAGGGGCCGTGCCCGACGTCGTCGTCCTCGGCGGTGCGGGCGGCGCGTTCACGTACGCCGCGCTCAACCGCGCCTTCCACCTCGTGCAGCAGGGCGCGGCCCTCGTCGCGATGCACCGCAACCTGTACTGGCGCACCGCCGGTGGACTCGACCTCGACACCGGTGCCTTCCTCCTCGGCCTCGAACGCGCGGCTCGCACCGGGGCCGTCGTCACCGGCAAGCCGGCCGGGGCCTTCTTCGCCACGGCCCTGGCCCACCTCGGCGCCGACCCCGGCCGGACGCTGATGGTGGGCGACGACATCGAGACGGACGTGCTGGCCGCCCAGCGCCACGGCATCACCGGCGTGTTGGTCAGGACGGGCAAGTACCGGCCGGAGACCCACGCGGCCGCCGACGGCACCCCGGACCACGTGGTGGACTCGTTCGCGGACGTGCCCGCTCTGCTCGAACGGCTGGGGCGGTGACGCCGGCCGGGCCGAGTCATGGACGCGCGGTCGGGCCGCAGTGCTTACGTGTGCGCTACGCCGCGCTCGCTACGGTGCTCCTGGCTGCGGAAAGGCCCTCCCGAGGGAGGGCCTCACAGTGGTGCGCGCTGAGCGCCCCCGGCAGGACTCGAACCTGCGGCCAAGCGCTTAGAAGAGAGTGCGTCTCTCTCTCGGGTTCAGGGCTCTGAACTGCGAAGTAACGGTTGCTTCGCTGCCTCGGAGGACCTCGTCCCCGTGTATTCACCGGAGGGCCTCGTTCCGATCAGCTTCCCCGGGATGGTGGGACGGCGGTGTTCGTCGCGTGAAGTGTGCGGGCTCCTGGTGGGCAGATGGCGCTGTCGAGCGGCGGCCAGTGACTGCCAGCCGACATGGCTTGCTTGCGCAGGTGAACCACCGTCAGATGTCACGGGCTGAGACCGAGGCCAAAGCTGAGCGTCGGGTCGGTCGTCACCAGGCTGTCGCGCGTTCCACTTCGACGGCCAACTCGCCGCCCATGAGACCCGCATGGGTCATGGCGTCGTACGTCTGGATGCTAGAGATGCGAAGATCCGCCTTTTCCCCTCTGAGCAGCCCTCCCTCTGCGAACATGGCCCTTCAGTTGCGTGTAAGCAGGAGGTACAGACATGGATCCCATCTCAGCCGCACTTCTAGTGGCAATCGCGACAGGAGCGGCCGGTGAGGCGGGCAAGCAGCTTTGGACAGGGCTGACCGGTCTCGTAAGAACCACTGACAGGGCAGGAGAAGCAGCCGTAGCTTCGCCATCCAGCCCCGGACAAGCCGAGCTAGCCCTGCTCAACGAAGCGCCGGGCGACTTGCAGCGGGCTCAAGCTCTCGCCGCGGCGTTGGCCCAGCGCGCTGACGAAGACGGCGCTTTCCGATCAAGATTGCTGCAGTGGCACCAGCAAGCACAAGCCCTGCGTACAGGCGACGGAGAGACCGCCAACACTATCAGCGGCGGAACCCAGAGAGGGCCGGTTCTTCAGGGTCGTGATTTCTCCGGGATCAATTTTAACGGACCCGGCCAGAGCTAACCTGACAATCAAGAGCTATCGCCATGAACTCAGAAGATCGGCGCAGTAACCTCTTCTCCAATGACATCAAAGACGGAATATTCCTGCATGCCGTAATCCAGGGCAGAGACATCACCCTGCAGTTGCCCAGGAACGTTCAGCCAGCTCTATCCGGCCTGCCAGCAAGATCTCCTGGGTTCACAGGTAGGGATCACGATCTCAGTGCAGTCATGCAATTCATGGACCCGGCGAATGAAAGTCAAAATAAAAGTGCGACTATTCTGCTATCCGGATTAGGGGGTGTTGGGAAAACCGAACTCGCCAGCCAAGTAGCGTACACAGTTCGCGGTGCAAACGACTGGTTCCCTGGCGGCGTTATTTTTGTGGATCTTTTCGGATACGATAGGCGGCTATCCCTATCTCCGGAGAGAGCTCTAACCAGCCTCCTTCAAGCAATTGGGGTACCGGAGGAGAGCGTCCCAGAAGACCTGCAAAGCAGAATTCGACTGCATCGATCGATCCTCGCGGCGTACGCCGAGCGTGGAGCTCGAATTCTCCTCATCCTAGACAATGCTTCGTCTGCTGATCAGGTGCGTGATCTGCTCCCAACTGATGGCATTAACTTTGCGCTAGTGACATCTCGTCATACGTTGAGTATCGGCGCCCGACTGTACGAACTCAAAGCGCTCGATCCCGAGGCTTCTATCCGACTGCTTCGAAGCTCAATAGCGGTTTCACGTGGCGAGGAAGATGAGAGAATCGACGAGGATGTCGATAGCTCCCATGCGCTATCACGGCTGTGCGGGAATTTGCCGCTCGCTCTCCAAATATGCGCTGCAATTCTGGCTGACTCGCCTAGGCGTCCGGTTTCTTCGCTTGTGGAATCCTTGAATAAATCCCATAGCCGAATAGACGAACTGCGGCGGGAAGATAAAGCAGTTCGAGCCGTATTCGACTTGTCCTACGAGCTGCTCACTGAGAGTGAAAGGCGAGTTCTCGGCTTCGCCTCCTTCAGCCCTGGTCCTGACATCTCAACAGCGGCTGCGGCCCGCCTGGTAGACGTGCCAGAGGGGGAAGTGGAGCGCACGCTCATAGGACTTAGCCGCGCTCATCTTGTCGAGGAAGGCAACACCTGGGGCCGGTGGCGGCTTCACGACCTTGTGCGACTCTATGCCCTTGAAGCTGTCGCTGACCTTGCAGGGCAGGGGGAAGCTGTCGCTCGTCTCTATGAATTTTATTTGGACCGCTCTCGGGAGGCGGCGCGAATTCTCGGTGTGGAGGAGGCGACAGGTCTTTTCGCTTCCCGTGATTCTGCCCTTGAGTGGTTCGATGCGGAGTACCGCAACCTGATCGAAACGGTATATGTAGCCGCTAACCAACCTGAGTTGCTCGCCTATGCTGCTGAAATCCCACACAGGCTTGCGCGATATCTTGATATCCGATGCCTATACAACGACTGGAAGGAGGTGATGGAGGCATCGCTCAGCACCCTCGAGGACTATGGTCACGAACACTACAAGGCGAATGCTCTTAATAGCCTCGGCATGGTGAGTCGGGAACTGCATCAACTGTCCTCATCAATTGCTTTTCATGAGCAGGCGATAAGTATTGCTCGAAACCTTGATGACGATATAATGTTGGCGAAGTACCTCAATGGTGCGGGTAATGCTTTCTATGATAATCGTGACTTTGAGTCTGCTCTAGATGCACATTCTGAGGCTGCGGAAATATTTGCAAGGAAGTGTGATTACCTAGGTTTCGCACGAGCTACAGATAATTCTGCTAGCGCGCTTCGCATGCTGAAACGCACAGGGGATGCGCTTCCTCTCCATGAGGAAGCTATCCGGATTTTTCGAGAGGCCGGCATCCGTGAGAGCGAGGCTCGAAGTCTCTCGCACATGGGCTGCACGCTATTCGATTTGGGGCGGATTGGCGAATCTGTCATAGCCCATAAAGAGGCGATCGAGATGTTTAGGAGATTGGAACTAAGGGGGCCTCTCGCTAAAGCTCTTGTTAACCTTTCGAATTCTCTTCGGGAGTGCGGTGACATGAATGGTGCGTTGGATTCCATCGATGAGTCACTGAGTGTGCACAGCGCATTGGACGATCAAGTCAGCGTCGCGAGGACGCTAAATCAACGAGGTCTCGTGTACTCGGATCTTGGGGACTTCGACCAAGCTGTCGCTAGTTTCAACGAGTGCCTGGATCTGCTGCATGGGTACGATGACCTGATTGAAGTGGGATACGCTTTCGCTAACCTCGGAAGACTGCATGGAATGAATATGCGTCCAACGGAAGGAATCCATTTCTTCAAGGAGGCGTCTGTTGTTTTCGCTCGATGCAATGCGTCCGATGACCTAGCTACTGTCAGACAGATGATCTGGGCGCTCTCACTCGCAGTTCCTTGAAGCAAATTTTTGCGGCTTTAGGGATGGCCCGTAGTCTCCACTAGCCGATGCCTGGATAGCCGGCAAGGGAAATAATGTCAGCTTCTAGTGACAGTGGGGACACTGCCTACAGCCAGTAGGTGCGAACTGGCAGCGAGAAGTTCTGGATACGGCTCAGCCATCCGAGCTGCCGCCATGGCAGAGGCGATCAAATCATCTGTGGGTCCTTCGCCAGGTTGCTGCTCGGCTGCCTTGACGAGACTCCATGCGGGCCCCTCGATGCCGAAAACCTGCACATCCGTCAGGCCTGAGGCGCCCAGTTCAGTCACCAGTTCTTCGGCGCGGTGGAAGTAGGACAAGGTGAACCCTCGTGCGCCGTCATAAATAGCCGTTTCCAGGATTTTGGTGACGGAGGCGTGAATTTGCTCCGCGTGAAGGTGGGCGTACGTGACGTGCTCAAATAGCGACGCGTAACGGTTGATTGCGGCCGCGGCGACGAGCCCGCCCGGCTTCGCTACACGGCGGGCCTCGGCTAGTGCCCTCTGTCGGTCACCGGGTTCGGGGAGGTGGTATAGGGGTCCGAGAAGCTGCACGACATCGAAACTGTTGTCTTGCTGCTGCAGATCGCGGGCGTCCCCCACCATCGCCTGGCATACGGCCGACGCGCTCTCGACATGGCGGGGCACGGGGTCCACGAGCGTGACGTCGTAGCCGTCCTTCACTAGCCATTCAGCATGGATCCCAGTCCCGCCCCCCACGTCGAGTACGCGTGCCGGCGCGGGAGGCAGGAAGCGCCGGAGCAGCTCCTGCGTCCTGGCCAGCTCCATACGGCCGTCTGCCGAGCTACGCAGACGGCCGTCCTCGTTCGCTGTCTCGCCGTAGAAACGCATCACGGAGGGAGCCAATTCGAGATTCGACATGGTCGCAGTATCCTGTGTACCGGTGGACCAGTCCAGCGCGCGGAGTAGGGGAAGCCATGGCCGTTCTGAAGTACGAAGAGATCGCTGAGTCACTGCGCGCTCGCATTGCCGCAGGTGAGTTCGCTCCTGGCGCCACAATCCCGTCCGGTCGAGACCTGGCTGAACAGTGGGACGTGTCACGGGCCACTGCCATCAAGGCAGTGGACGTGCTGCGTAACGACGGTGTTGTTGTAGCCAAGCAGGGCACCGGGTTTGTCGTCACGGAAACACCCGTGGCGCGGCCTGCAGGCGCCCGCCGCGCCGGGGCGGCTCGCATCTTGGGCGGGATGCCGTTCCTACGCGTCGGTTCGCCCGACTGGGCCGAGCCTCCTGCCCGCGTCGCCGTTGCGCTCGGGATCTCTCCCGGAGTGCTGGCGCTGCGGCGCATCCGTGTCCTGCAGCTCCCGGACGGAACCCCGAACAGCTGTGTCGAGGCATGGTTCCCTCCAGAGGTTGGGGAGGCGGCACCACGCCTAGCCGAATCGGCGCCCATTGCTGAGGGGACGACGCGCTACGTTCGTCGACAGACCGGCCGGTTCCCGGTCGAAGGGGTCGACATCACTACGGTCCGCCTCGCCACGGACGAGGAGGCAGAGCGCTTGGGGGTGGCTCCGTCAACCCCGGTCGCCGTGCTTCTGCATACCGCGCACGACGAGCTAGGCCGCCCATTGGTCTGCGAGGAAGGCGTGACTCCTTCCTCGCGATTCGAGCAGGTGGACACCTATGCGATGTAGGTAGGCCGTCATTCGAATAGGGCTGGACTGGTCCGCCGGTCCAGCTCTTTTTGATGTCCCGTCAGGGGCGTTGAGCTGCACATTCCTCCAGCACTGCCTTCCAACTCGCGATTCAGAGCTTGACTGGACCGGTCCACCGGTCCAGTCTCTTGGTGTGGCCATCGGCCGGTCCGGAACCTTCGGAACGGGCCGAGTACGTCATGCCTTCAACTCCACAGCGTGATCCACCGCAGCACGGCGGCCGTGACCGTTCCAGCCGAGGCGAGTGGAGACCAGCCGACCGAGAAACGGCCCCCTTCACACCGGGGCCCACACCCCCTGACCGGGGAACGCCATCGGCTCTAAGAACCGCACGTCACACCTTCGAGACTGCGACGACTTCCGGGATTTCGGATCTCCCCGGAACGAGCAGCGCCGTGCGACATCAGGAGAACCGAAGCACCAGCGCTCACGGTGCCCGGCATTCCGGCCTGCCTCTTCGGCGGGCCGCGGTGTCGGGTTGCCGCGGTCGCTCGTAGCCCACGAACGACCCCAGACGGCACGAGGCCCCGGTGCGGACACACCGGGGCCTCACTTCGGGCCGTCCCACCACGCGAGGAGAAAACGACCCATGAAGAACATCGTTGCTGGTCGCGAGCCTGTTACCGCGACCGAGTTCATTGAGCTGGCTCTGGGGATCGACCTGGAGCTGTTCACCGGTTCGGCCACGGAGTCCCCGCTGGAGCGGGCGGCGCGGCTGGACGTCGCCCACGAGGTCCTCGCGGACTTGCGGGAGAGCGACCCGGAGACCGCGGCTTACGCCGCGTCCCTGCTGCGGACGCTGCCCCTGACGACGCAGACGAACGGCCGGCGCCCGCGGCGTACGGTCCGCCGCCAGACTGCAGGTGGCTTCGCCGCCGGTTCGGCGGTGGCGGCATGAGCGAGCACACCGCGCAGGTCTCTTTCCGTGGTGGCCGGCGGTGCCTGTACGTGGTGCTGATGGGTGTTCCGGTCTCGCAGTGGCCCGAGCACTACTTCGACCGCCCCGTCCTGGTGCCCACGGTGGACGAGCGTTCACGGGCCCTGACCGCGCTCGGTTTCGTGTTCATGGACGGGGCGGAGTGGGAGTGGACGGAGTACAGCGAGACGCCGGATGACGACACCTCTACGGTGCGTCTGCTGGCCTCGGTTCAGGTGCGTTCACTGGACGGGGGTGCGCCGTGAACAGTGTTCAGATCCGTTCAGCGGAGAAGGCGCTGTCGGTCGGTACGTGGCTGATCGTGGCCGGGGCGATGCTGTTCTCCATCCTCACGGTGACGCCGCTCATGGAGCGGCACACACCGGAGGGATGGAAGTGGACCGCGCCGATTCTGCCCCTGGTGGTGGACGCCGCGGTCGTGATCGTTGTCCGCCTCGATGCCGTCCTGGCCCGCCTCGGTGGGCACGGTGGGAGGTGGCCTGTGATCCTGCGGTGGATGACCGGCTGCATGACCCTGGCCCTGAACGTCGCCGACTCCGCGTTGAAGAAGGAGCTGGTCGGGGTGGCCGTGCACGCGGTCGCCCCGCTCCTCCTCATCGTCACCGCGGAAACCGGGCTCGCCTACCGGCACGCCATCACCGCCGCCCAAGTCGCCCAGGAAGCACGACAGAAAGCCGAGCAGGCTGAGCGCGAGCAGGCCGCCACCGAGCGCCGTGAGGCGGCTGAGCGGCGGGCCCGTGAGGAGCGCGAGCACGCCGCCCAGTTGGTGCGGGAGCAGCGTGAGCACGAAGCGCTCCTGGCCCGTGAACAGACAGCGCGGGAAGAGTCTGCGCGGCGTGAGGAGCGGGAGCGAGCCGAGGTCCGGGAGCGTGCCGAGCGGGAGGCCCGTGAACGCCGTGAACGCGAGCGTGAACAGCAGCAGGTAGAGCGTGAACGCCTCGAACGAGAGGCCTCCCAACGCCGTGCTGCTGAGCGTCGTGAGCGCGAGGAGCGTGCACGCCGTGAACAGACCGAGCAGCAGGAGCGGGCCGAGCGTGATCGGGCCGCGCTCCTGGCCGCCGGCCCCGCTACGGAGAAGCAGCCCGAAGAGCTGGCTCGGGCAACCGCCCGCGCCGCGTTCGAGGCCGAACTGTCGGTGCGGGCCGCGGCCGAGTTGACCGGCTGGTCGATCGGTTGGATCTCCAGCCGCTACCAGGAACTGCGCGACGACTTGGCAACCCGGACGCTTGAGGGCGTGCACCAGTGAGCGGCGTGCCGGTCTACCGGTGGCGCCTCGCACCGCCCGGCTACGCAACCGTCCGGCAGCTCCGTGCCCTGGGGCTGCGGCCGGGCGGGCAGGACGTCGCCGCCGTGCTCGAGCGCCCGCGGAAGCGGCGGGGCCCGCTGGTCGCCTACCTCTACCGCGTCGACTGGGCCAAGCCCGTCCGGCCGATGACACCGGCCAAGAGGGCGGCACTCGCCAAGGCGAACGCCGCTCAGCAGGTCTGCCCGAACTGCCGCAGCGACGCCGGGTATCGCATCCCAACTTCGCTTGGTATGTGCGTGCCCTGCTTTGACTCCTCTACCTGACCTCACGACCCAGCCCCGGCATTTCGCCGTGAGGGCGCCGGATCGAATCCGGCCCGGGGCACTCCGGACTCACCGGAAACCCAACCCGAAAAAGGACACCCCATGAACACGATCACTGCGGCCGACGACGAGCAGACCACCACCCGGATTCCGCTCGACGAGGTCTGACCCCTACCGCCCCGGATCACGGCGCGAGGCTGCCGGATCGGCTCCGGCCCGGGGCACGGCACACCACGCAGAAGCGGGGGGTGCGTCACGTTCTTCTCGCTCGAACCCATCTCGCACGACTCGCTGCGTGGTGGCCCGGACTCTTGCTTGGACGGCCGGGTCCGGGCCACCGCCCTCCTCCACAAAGGAGTGCACCCAGCATGACCGACACCACCATCACTCCGGTAGTGGCCCCTGAGGCCCTACCGGACACCCCGCCCCCGGCACCCGAGCCCAAGCCCGCACCGACTGCGGCTGAGGTGGATCACACCCCGGGCGGCTGGCCGGTCGTCCCGCTCGCGGTGACCGGCACCAACGCCACCACCTCCCTCCTCGCAGCCGCCGCACTGCTCGGAGGCCCCGCAGCCCTGGCCGTCGCCGCCACCGGCGCCGTCGTGCTCGGCACGGCCGCAGCGACCCGCAAGCACCGCGACAAGAAGAAGCCCCACAAGGCAGGCAACAACCGTCCCTCGCGCTCCGGCTCCGGTACGGGATCGGCTGGCCGGGTCTCCGGCCGCAGCGGATCCGGTCGGGTGCCGAGCCAGGCCCGTAACGGGAACGCCGGCACCAGTAAGAGCGCAGGTCTCAGCCGAGGGAAGTCGGCCCGCGGCGCCGCCGGTTCGCTGCTCAGCTCCGGCAAGTCGAGCCGCCCGAAGAGCAGCCCGAACACCCCCCGTAAGACGTCGGCCACGCACGCTTCCGCCGGGGCTGCCTCGGGGAAGTCGGCGGGCCGTGTGGGGCAGGTCAAGGCGCTGCGGGAGTCGGCACGCACGTCGCCTTCGTCCCGGTCGGGCCGCCGGTCCGAGACCACCGGGGCGCGTCGCTCTCTGGCGGATGCCCGCCGGGGTGCGAAGACGGCGGCCTGGTCGGCGTCCATGTCCCGTAAGGGGCCGATCGGCCGGTCGGTGAGCACGGCCGCGGGCCGGGTCGGTGCGGCCAAGGGCAGGGCGATCGACCGCAACCGGAAGGCCCGCGACCAGCGGGCCGCCGGGCAGGTCGCCGCACGGCGCGACGACGTGCGTAAGGCGCCGGCCAGGAAGAAGGCCCGCAAGGCGCTGTGGCGGTCCGCCGCCCGGTTCCAGGGACGGCGTCTGCTCGCCGCCCTGCTCGCCGGAGCCCTCGGGCTCATCGGGATGGTCTCCACCCCGCTGGGTCGGAGGCTCGGCTGGGCCTGGCTCCAGTACCCCGGGCGCCGCCTCTACTCCCGGATGACCCGCACCGCCGAGGAGCAGCGCGAGGAGCGGGACGACGCGATAGTCGCCGCCCTGCAGGAGGACGAAGCCGCCGCCGACCAGGAAGCGGCAGACAGCAACGAGCAGATCAGCGACACGGCGGAGCGCCCTGAGGGGCTGACGCCGGCAGCACTCACTACCACCCCGGACGAGGGAGAGAACGTGTCTGGTTTCCGGTTCGAGGAGTACGCGGCGGAGATGGAGTCCGCGGCTGGTCAGTACGACCCCGAGAGCGCCATGGAGATCCTGGCCATGGTCGAGGGGCTCCCGGCCGCGCTCACGAGCGTGGCGAACGTGATGCGGGTCCTGGCCGAGCGGGCCGACTCGGAGTTCCCGCTGGAGAAGGACGTGGCGGACGGCTTCAACGACATCTTCGGCGCCGTCATGAGCGCCGTGGCGGTCGCCGAGGACATGGGCCCGCTGTTCCGCCAGTCCCACGAACAGGACATCGCCCGCCACGAGGACCCGCGCAACGGGCCCGAGGCCGAGAAGGGATGGAACGTCTGACATGACCATTAACACTGCCTCTTCGGGGCCGGTGTGGGACTGGGCTGCCGGTCACGGACCCGTGACCGGCGCCCTGTCCGCCACCACCGGATGCCTCGCCGTCGCCACCACCGGCGCCGCCACGTCCATGCCCGCAGGCTGGGTCCTCGCTGTTGGCACGGCCGGGGCGATCGGCCACACCATCAGCAGCCTGCGCGAACGCCTCTCCGCCCGCACCATCGCCATGCGCTCCGCCTCCTGGCTCATCGGCGCCGGATGGACCACCTGGGCCATGACAAGCGGTCCCCTCACCTGGGCCGCCCTCGGATCCCTCGCCACCATCGGCGTCGGCATCGGAGCCGCCGCCCGCTCCACCCTCCTCTACGAAGAGGCGCGGGAGCTGGAGGCTATCGCCGCCGATGAACGCCAGGTCAGCCGCGAGCTGTCGGCCGAGCGTCGGGCGATTGCCGCGGAGTGGGTGGACCGGGTCCAGCGGGTCTGCAACCTCACGCTGCGGATCCTCGCGGTGGAGATCTGGCCTACTGGGACCGGGTTCACCATCGACGCCGAACTCCCCGCCGGCGGCACCACCTACGACCGCATCGCCCAGCACTCCGCAGCACTCTCCGCCGACGCCCGCCTGCCGCACGGCTGCACCGCCGTCGCCTCCCAGGGCGTGCACCAGGGCCGGGTGCTCATCGACGTGACCACGGTCAACGTGCTCTCCGAGAAGCGCGACTACCCCGCGGACTACAGCCCGTTGTCGATCTACACAGGGATCCCGTGGGGTTACCGCACCAACGCCGAGGAGATCTGTGTGTTCCTGCGCGAGCAGTGCGCGCTGGTCGTCGGTCCCACCGGGTCCGGGAAGACGAACATGGTCCACGTCATCCTGGCCGGGTTCGCCCGCGCCACCGACGTGCTCACCTGGGTGATCGACCTGAACGCCGGATCCGCCGGCCTCCCCTGGGTCCGCGCAGCCTTCGACGCCAACGGGGCCCCAGTCGAGGGAGTGCGGCCGGGCATCGACTGGCTCGCCTCGACGCACGAAGAGGCCGCGCGGATGCTCGATGCCGCTCTGGCGATCGGTATGCGCCGCAAGGTCGCCTACCAGGACCTGATGGCTGAGCGGAACACCGACCAGCTCCCCATCAGCGCGAAGATTCCCCAGATCATGCTGGTCGTGGATGAGGGTGCGGAGATTTTGACCAGCACCGACCGGTTCATGAAGGATCTCGCGAAGAAGATCCTCGAAGTGATCCGCATGCTCCGCGCCATGGGCGTGCGCACCGTGCTCACTGCGCTCGGTGCCACCGGGTCCGTGCTCGGGAATCTGATGATCCGCCGCGAGGCCAAGGCCCGGGTCTGCCTCACCGGCGGGGAAGTCGAAGGGATGGACCTGAGCAAGGTCTTCCCCGGAGCCCGCGGGCTCCGCGTGGACCAGGCCCCGTACAAGGGGGCCGGGTTCATGGGGACGCCGGAGTCGGCGGCGGCGCTGTTCAAGAACTGGCGGATTTTGCCCAACCAGATTCGCGAGATCGTCATGGCCACCTCCGAGATGCACCCCACCCTCGACGTCATCTCCGCCAAGGCCGGAGGCGACGCCTACGCGAACCGGTGGGCGCCTGAACGGACCGCGTGGATGCGGGACACCGCCAACGCACCGGCTACAGACACCGGCCAGGCCGGACAGTCCGTCGCGAGTGAGGGGCTGAACCTGTCCGCGCTCCGCAGCGAGCAGGCGGCGCCGGTGACGGATGAGGACGCGGCCGTGCGCGCGTTCATGGAGCAGATCGACGCCCAGTTCGCCACCGCCCCCGAGCCCGGGAACGTGCCGGAGCCCCCGGCCGCGGCCCCCGGGCTGA
This sequence comes from Streptomyces sp. NPDC060209, assembly GCF_042728155.1. NCBI lineage: Bacteria > Bacillati > Actinomycetota > Actinomycetes > Kitasatosporales > Streptomycetaceae > Streptomyces > Streptomyces sp. NPDC060209. The sequence goes on along the minus strand of NZ_JBHWZS010000142.1, from coordinate 3,932 downwards.
ACCTGTCCGCGCTCCGTGACGGCGACGACGAGGGCGGCCCCTCCTGGGTGGCTGACGCGGTTGCCGCGATTAAGGCGGCCGGGCCGGTGGGCATGAAGCCGTCCGCTGTCGCTGATCTCGTCCGCCGCAGCCGCCAGGCGGTGCGGGCCGCACTGAAAGCGGCGGCCGAGCGAGGCGAACTGGTCTACCGGGACAACGGTCCGCACTCGGTCTACGTCCACCCCGACCACGCCTGAGAGGCTCACAGAGCGCTACTGGCTACTGGTTACTGACAACTTGCCACTAGCCACTAGAACGCCCTCCTACTGGCAACCAGAGGCTTCAACAGGGCCTTTTCCACTTGCCAGTAACCAGTAGCCACTAACCACTGCGACCACGCACCGTCACAACGCGACCGGGCGGCACTCACCACCACGGGTGCCGCCCGGCCGTGTTGAAGGGAGCCCTTTGTGTACCCGGAGACCGCGTACGAGATCACCACCCTCACCCCCCAGCAGCCGACCGCACACCCCGCGATGCTGCCCCAAGAGATCCCCCCGGGAGTCCAGATGGTCACCCTCCCCGGCGGCATCCGCACCCTCGCCTACACCCCGACCCAGGCCCCGCCGGCGCCGCCGGTCCCGGTCGCGCAGTCGATCCCGGCGTGGGCCAAGACCACCGCCCTGCTCACGCCGACGGTCGGCGGGGGCGTCGCAGCCGCCGGTATCGGTATCTCCTATGCAGCTCCGGGACTGATCGCCATGAGTGAAGCCCTCTGGGCTGCCGTCGCCCTTATCGCCGCCGCAGCCGTAGGCGTGCCGGTCCTGCTGCGGCTCGGCCGGGGTGCGGCCGGCACCGGGCGGGGCACGACGCACATCACGCAGAACATCACGGCGTCCGGGATGTTCGGCAAGGCCAACGGCACCATCAACCACCACTAACCCGGGGGCTGGCCGTGCCGCTCCTGGACTGGCGGGACGCCCGCCATTTCGACGCCTCCCGGGACCTGCCGTGCCTGCTCTGCGGCAAACCCACCCCCATGCGCAGCCACGACCGCGAACCGGTCCACAAGGTGTGCGCCGAGGACTGGTGCGACCAACACCCCACGTCCAACCGCTTCCACAACTGACCCGAGAGCAGGAACCCATGCCCAACCTGAAGCCCTACGCGGACCAGGTGTCCGACGCCATCGCCCGGCTCAACGGCATGCGCACCCTGCGCTGCCCGGCCCCCGGCTGCACCGTTCGGATCCGCTACCGCGCCGTCACCCCAGACGAGGCCGGCCGACTGGCCGCGCTCGCCCACGACCACACCCGCCACGGCAACCGGAAGTAGCTGTGCCGAGGGCGGCCCCCTCTCACGCCAATGAAGTCGGGGCCGCCCTCGTCCAGCCATCGTCATCAGAGAACTGGAGACATCCAGCATGACCCATGAAGTACGTTCCGCGTTGCTGTCCGCAGCGCTCGATGCCGCAGCCCGCGGCTGGACAGTCTTCCCGTTACGGCCCGGCGGCAAGCCGCCCGCCCTGCACGGTGAAGCCCTCTGCCCCCGCACCGGCGACTGCACCACCGGCCACCGCAAGTGGGAGCAGCGCGCCACCACTGACCCCGACCGCATCCACCGCGCGTGGTCGGCCGGTCGGTTCAACGTGGGGATCGCGACCGGCCCGTCGGGGCTGGTCGTCGTCGATCTCGACATGCCCAAGCAGAAGAGCAGCACGGGCACGCCTGGCGGCGTGACGACCTTTGGGGCGCTCTGCGAGCGCGCCGGGCAGGCAGTCCCGACCACCTACCGGACCCGGACCGCGAGCAGTGGAGAGCACCTGTACTTCACCGCCTCGGACAGCATTCGGCTCGGCAACACCGCCGGGTTCCTCGCTCCCTCGATCGACACCCGGGCGTGGGGCGGGTACGTCGTCGCCCCCGGCAGCACCGTCAACGGTCGTGCGTACGAGGTGATCGACCCCGCGCCGGTGGCTGCGATGCCTGGGTGGCTGTTGGACGCTCTCAAGCCCGTGGAGCGCCCCACCGGGCCCCTGGGGCTGTCCGTGCCGAGGAGGGGCAACCGGGCTGCTGAGACAGCGCTGGAGCGGGAGACCGCCCTCGTTGCAGGCACCGCTGAGGGCGGTCGTGAGGCGCAGCTCTTCGAGAGCGCCCGGAAGGTGGCCCGCTTCGTCGGTTGGGGCGACCTCGCCCGGGACGAGGTGGAAGAGGCATTTCAGAGGGCGGGTGAGGCGGCGGGGCTCCCGGCTTCCCAGTGCCGCTCGACTCTGCGCAGCGTTCTGAACTGGTCCCTGCGCACCTGCCGGCCCCGGGAGACGACATGAGCCCCCGGCCGAACCCCCTTCTGAAATGCCTGCCGTCCACCCCCACCGGCCCCCACCTCGCCAAACTGGCCCCGGCCGACACCGGCGGTGGTGCGGCGAAGGGCGTCGCCGAAGGCGTCCCCCCTGCTGTTCATCCTGACCAGCAGGCCGGAGACGGCCGCTTCGCCATCGCCTGGCTGACCATCAGCGCACCCCGCGGCGCGGTCCCGACCGCCACGAGCGTCTGCGCATGCGGCCGCAACCGGTTCGCCGCCGGTCACCGCAAAGCCCTCGCCTTGATCGAAGACCACACCTGCCACCGCGACCACTGCCCACTCCGCACCCACCAGGAAGGCGCCGCCGTATGAACACGACACCCAGCACACCGCCTCTCGACGGCGCCACCGTGCTCAACGAAGTGGAGACCTTCCACCGCCGGTTCAACGTCTTCCCCACCGAGGCCGCCTACGTCGCCGTCACCCTGTGGGACGCTCACGCGCACCTGGTGGAGTGCTTCGAGACCACACCCCGGATCGCGTTCCTCTCCCCGGAGCCGGGGTCGGGGAAGTCCCGGGCACTGGAAATCGCGGAACTCCTCACCCCTCGCCCGGTCAGTACGGTCTCGGCATCCGCGAACGCCCTGTACCGGCTGGTCGACTCCGCCGCCGGGCTGCCCACGGTGCTCTTCGATGAGGTGGACACCATCTTCGGCCCGAAGGCCGGCGCGGACGAGGCACTGCGCGGCTTCCTTAACGCCGGGTACCGGCGCATCGGCGGTGCCCTGCGGTGCGTAGGAGAGGGCTCCAACCAGAACGCGCAGGTCTTCGGCTCGTACTGCGCGGTCGCCATGGCCGGGCTCGGCTCGCTGCCGGACACGGTGCTGACCCGCTCGGTCATCGTCCGCATGCGCAAGCGCGCCCCGAACGAGCGAGTGGAGCCCTACCGGCAACGAATTCACGAGAAGCAGGGCCACGAACTGCGTGACCAGCTCGCGGCGTGGGCCGACACCGTCCGCGACCAGGTCGCTGAAGCCTGGCCCGAGATGCCCGACGGAGTCACCGACCGGCCGGCCGACGTATGGGAGCCCCTCCTCGCCGTCGCCGACGCCGCCGGGGGCGACTGGCCCGCCCGGGCCCGTACCGCCTGCCTGGAGCTGATCAGCGCCGCCCACGACAACGACGAAGCCTCCCTCGGCGTACGGCTGCTGACAGACCTCCGCGACCGGGTGTTCTGCGGCGCGGACCGCGTCCCCACCGCCGTCATCCTCGAAGGGCTCCTCGCCATGGACGACGCCCCGTGGGGAGACATGGACGACAAGCCGATCAACTCCCGCACCCTCGCCCGGTTGCTCGCCCAGTACGTCACCCCCGCCAACAAGCCCATCAAACCGCGGGGAATCCGCACCCCCGCGGGCTTCCCGAAGGGCTACTACGCGGAAGACCTCACGGACGCCTGGACGCGGTACTGCCCTCTCCCTCCTGAGGAATCCGCCACGTCCGCCACATCCGCCACACCGCAGGTCAGCGGGGGTGAATCCGTGGCGGATAGCGACACAGCCATCCGCCACATGTCTGCAGAAACCGCCACACCGCTTTTCCCGGTCGCGGGCTGAACCCCAGCGCCACCAGGTGCCGCCACACCACGGGTG
>NZ_JBHWZS010000141.1:0-20726 GCF_042728155.1 Streptomyces sp. NPDC060209 | reverse complement strand
CCCCAGGCCGCATACCGCTTTTTCCGGGGGGCTGGGGGGCGGGGTGTGTGTTTATTCCCCCTGCGCCCCCCCCGGCGGCCGGGGCGGCCGGGGCTCCGTCGTGGGCGGGGTCAGGCGGTGGCCGAGCGGTACTTGCGGACCGCCAGGGTGCGGAAGACCACGACGATCAGGACCGACCAGATCACCGAGGCGAGGATCGGGTGCTGCATCGGCCAGGCGTCCGAGGTGACGAAGCCCGGCGGAACATTGCCGAACAGCTCGCGGCAGGCCGCCACGGTGGCGCTGAAGGGGTTCCATTCCGCGATGTGGCGGAGGACGGTCGGCATCTGGTTGGCGTCCACGAAGGCGTTCGAGATGAACGTCAGCGGGAAGAGCCAGATCAGTCCGCCGGAGGTGGCCGCCTCCGGGGTGCGCACGACGAGGCCGATCAGCGCGCCGATCCACGAGAACGCGTAGCCGAGCAGGAGCAGCAGCAGGAAGCCGAGCAGCACCTTGCCGATGTTCTCGTGCGTCCGCCAGCCGATGATCAGTGCGACACCGGCGAGCACGACGAGGGTGAGCGCGGTCTGCACGAGGTCGGCGAGGGTGCGTCCGGTGAGGACGGCGCCCCGGGCCATCGGCAGTGACCTGAAACGGTCGATCAGCCCCTTGTGCATGTCGTCCGCGATACCCGCCCCGGCGCCGGCGGTGGCGAAGGTGACGGTCTGGGCGAAGATCCCGGCCATCAGGAATTCCTTGTAGGCCGTGGACGAGAGCGAGCTGCCCACCTTGATGGAGCCGCCGAACACGTAGGTGAACAGCACGACGAACATGATGGGCTGGACCAGGCCGAAGATCACCATCTCCGGAATCCTGGCCATGCGGATCAGGTTCCGCCGCGCGACGACCAGCGAGTCGGCCACCGACCGGCTGACCGCCCCGCGCGACTTGAGCGGTGACAGGCTCGGCGTGTCCGTGACGGCGCTCACTGCACGCCCTCCTTCCGGCCCTGTGCGGCCTCGGTCGATGCGTTCCCGCCGTTCTTCTCCAGCTCGGCGGCATGGCCGGTGAGCGAGATGAAGACGTCGTCGAGAGTGGGGCGGCGCAGACCGATGTCGTCGATCTCCACGCCGTGGGTGTCGAGGTCGCGGATGACCTCGGCGAGCAGCTTGGCCCCGCCGGTGACCGTGACGGTCAGTTTGCGGGTGTGTTCGGCGACGGAGATCTCTCCCTTGCCGTACGTGGCGAGCACCGAGCGGGCCGGCTCGATCTGGTCGGGCTGGTGGACGACGACCTCGACGCGCTCACCGCCGGTGCGGGCCTTGAGCTGGTCGGAGGTGCCGCGGGCGATGACCTTGCCGTGGTCGATGACGCAGATGTCGTGGGCGAGGTGGTCGGCCTCCTCCAGGTACTGCGTGGTCAGCAGCAGCGTCGTACCGCCCGCGACGAGCTCCTCGATGACCTCCCACAGCTGCTGCCGGTTGCGCGGGTCGAGCCCGGTGGTGGGCTCGTCCATGAACATCACCGGCGGGGAGACGACGAGCGCCGCCGCCAGGTCGAGGCGGCGGCGCATGCCTCCGGAGTACGTCTTCGCGGTGCGGTCGGCCGCGTCGGCGAGGTTGAACTTCTCCAGGAGCTCCCCTGCCCGCTTCTTCGCGTCGCGCGAGCTCATCTGGTAGAGCTGGCCGACCATCTGGAGGTTCTCACGGCCCGTGAGGTATTCGTCGACGGCCGCGAACTGGCCGGAGAGGCCGATCGACCGGCGTACCTCGTCGGGATTCTTCAGGACGTCGATGCCCGCCACGACGGCCCGCCCGCTGTCGGGCCGGAGCAGGGTGGTCAGGACACGTACGGCCGTCGTCTTGCCGGCGCCGTTGGGCCCCAGCAGGCCGAGGACGGTGCCTTCGGGTACGTCGAGATCGACGCCGCCCAGTGCTCGTACATCGCCGAAGGTCTTCACCAGGCCTTCGGCGTAGATGGCGCCTGGCATACGGGATTCCCCCAGTTGCTTCGCGTGAATTCCTGAGCGGATCGTAGAGTTCCCGGCCCCACGGGGCGGGGAACACCGGAGTGTTCGGCGATGCACGGTAACGCGATACATCGCGACCTACAACAGGTTTTCGCGGGGGAATCCCGGTCGCTCAGGACCGCACCAGGTAGCCCGCTGCCCTCAGCGCGGCCGCGACCTCCTCGCAGTGCTCCGGCCCCTTGGTCTCCAGGTGGAGTTCCACTTCCGCCTCGGTGAGCCCGAGCCGGGGATCGGTCCGTACGTGGCTGATGTCGAGCACGTTGGCGTCGGCGACGGACAGCGTGGCGAGCATCGCGGCCAGCGCTCCCGGACGGTCGGTGAGCCGGAGCCGCAGGCTCAGGTAACGGCCCGCCGCGACCATGCCGTGCGTCAGGATGCGCTGTATCAGCAGGGGGTCCACGTTGCCGCCCGACAGCACGGCGACGACGGGCCCGCGAAAGGCCTTCGGATCGCTCAGCAGCGCCGCGACAGGGATCGCCCCGGCCGGCTCGACGACCATCTTCGCCCGCTCCAGGCACAGCAGCAGCGCGCTGGAGAGCTCGTCCTCGGTGACCGTACGGACCTCGTCCACCAGCTCCTGGACCAGCGGGAACGTGAGCTCGCCGGGCCGTCCCACCTTGATCCCGTCGGCCATGGTCTGCACCGAGTCGAGCGCCACAGGATGCCCGGCGGACAGCGAGGGCGGGAAGGCGGCCGCGCCCGCCGCCTGGACACCGACGATCCTGACGTCGGGGCGCAGCGCCTTCACCGCGACGGCGATGCCCGCGGCCAGACCGCCCCCGCCGACGCCGACGACGATCGTGCGGACCTCGGGGCACTGTTCGAGGATCTCCAGGCCGACGGTGCCCTGGCCCGCGATGACGTCCGGGTGGTCGAAGGGGTGGATGAAGACGGCTCCGGTCTCCTCGGCGTACTCCTGTGCGGCGGCGAGCGTCTCGTCGACGACATGGCCGTGCAGCCGGACCTCGGCCCCGTACTCCCGGGTCGCCGCCACCTTCGGCAGGGGCGCGCCGACCGGCATGAAGACCGTGGAGCGTACGCCGAGCAACGAAGACGCGAGTGCGACACCCTGCGCATGGTTTCCGGCACTCGCGGCCACCACTCCGGCCGCACGTTCGACGGGGCTGAGTCCCGCGATCCGTACGTACGCGCCGCGGAGTTTGAACGAGCCGGTGCGCTGCAGGTTCTCGCACTTGAGGTGGACCGGGGCGCCCACGAGGGAGCTCAGATGGCGGCTGCCCTCCATCCCGGTCGTTCTGGCCACCCCGGACAGCATCTTCTGCGCCCCTCGGATGTCGTCGAGGATCAGCGGAGGAAAGGGGCCTGACGTACGGAAGGTCATGACAGCAAGTCTTGCAGCTCGGAGCGGTCGGGGCCGTCGCATCTCATGGCGGCCTGCGGTGGTGTCCACAGGTTTGTGCAGCGCTGGTACACGTTGCCCCGTGGCCGCGTACTCTGTCCCCCACCCATCCGACACTCGCACGAAGAGAGCCCCCGGCCATGCCCCCTCAGGACATGACGACTGCTGCGTCTCCTTCCGGGGGCGCGACCCCTGGACATCCGGGAACGGACCACCTCCTCGACGCGCTCCAGCACCAGGTGGCCGTCTTCGCCCGGCGTGCCGAGCAGACCCGCCTCGGCGGTGTCGGCCAGGTCCGCAACTCGATGGACCGGGCGGCCTATCTGCTGCTCAACCGGCTCGACGCGGAAGGCCCCATGGGCGTCAAGGCGCTGGCCGCGGGGATGGGGATCGACTCCTCGACCGTGACCCGGCAGGTCGCGCCGCTCGTCGACACCGGTCTGGTCAAGCGCACCTCGCACCCGGAGGACGGACGTGCCGTCGTGCTGCAGCTGTCGCCGCGCGGCCAGTCCCGCCTGGAGGAGGTCCGCGCCTCCCGACGTGAGCTGATGTCCCAGGTGACCGGCGAGTGGACCGAGGAGGAGCGCGATACCTTCTGCGCCCTGCTGACCCGGTTCAACGCCTCTCTGGCGGCCCGGCAGGCCGCGAACCAGCCGGCCCAGGAGAACTGACCGTCCGCACCCGCGGTCCGGTTCGGTCCGCCCGGGCGGGCGGACCTACCCTGGAAGGGCCTGCACTCGCGAGTCGAGGAGGCCGTGATGACACGGAAGATCGCCGACTGCCGTAGGTATCCGAGCGTCTCGAACTGCACGCTCACCATTTCCGGTGAGGAGGACGAAGTCGTCCGGGCCGCCGCCGAACACGCGGTCTCGGTCCACGAGCACACGGACAGCCCGGAACTGCGCGAGCAGATCCGGGGCACGCTGGAGGACGAGAAGGTCGCTGCCTGACCGTGGTACGCGTCGTCGTCCGGCGGGCGGGACTGCGTCCCGGCCGCCGGACATCGGCTGCGCACCCGGGGCCGGAGACACGCACAGCCGGTTCACAGCCGGGACACGGACTGTACCCAGGCGGCCGTCCTATGGTCCGGGGCATGTACGAGAACGGTGTGAGCAGGCGGAAGGTCCTGGCGGCGGGTGGCGCGGCAGCCGGGGCGGCTGGACTGGCGCTGGCCGGGTGCGGCAGTTCGGGGACGACGGGTGCGTCATCCGCCGGCGCTTCGGCGTCGGCGTCATCGGGGTCATCGGGTTCCGGACAGTGCGTGCTCATGTCCAGCGTCACGGAGGGCCCTTACTACCTCGACGACGCCCTGGTGCGTAAGGACATCACCGACGGGAAGCCGGGAGTTCCCCTCACCGTGCGCCTGACGGTCCAGGACACCACCGAGTCGTGTGCCCCCGTCCCCGGAGCCGCGGTGGAGATCTGGCACTGCGACGCATGGGGCTACTACTCCGGCTACACCACCGCCAACCCCGGTGGTGAGGCCCCGGCGGAGAGCGAGGACACGAGCGGCGCGAACGACAGGACGTATCTGCGCGGCTACCAGATCGCGGGGGACGACGGGGTCGTGGAGTTCACCACGATCTACCCGGGCTGGTACACCCCGCGCGTCACCCACATCCACGTCAAGGTGCACACCGGCGGCAAGCGGGACGACGGGACCTACGAGGGCGGCAAGGTCAACCACACGGGCCAGCTGTTCTTCGAGGACTCGTACGGTGACGCCGTCCACAAGCTGTCCCCCTACACCCAGCACGTCGGTACGCCCACCGCGCTCGACGACGACATGGTGTACGCCGGAGGCGGCGCCAAGGACGGGCTGACGACCGTCACCGGCGACACGGACAAGGGATACGTCGCCACTCTGACCCTCGGAATCGATCCCGCCACCGAGAACACCGGTGCGGGCGACGGCGGAGGCGGGGGCGGCACGCCCCCGAGCGGCGGCCCCGGCGGCACACCCCCGAGCGGAGCCGCCGGCGATGCGCCGTAACGGTCTCGCCGACGCCGCCGTGAGCGCCCTCGTCGAGGCGGTCGCCCTCACCCCCACCCCGGGCCTGACGGACAGCCGCAGCCCGGGTCCCGGAGCACCCGACGCCGCCACCGCCAGGTGGGCGGCCAAGGCACTGCACCCCGGCCTCGCGGCGATGGCCGCGGCGGCCGGGCGTACCGGCTCCGCCACCGCTGAGCTCCGTGAGGAGCTGGGGGCGATCGGCCGCGCCACCGAGCGAACGGCGCGGCGAGCCGCGTGCGGTGCGGGGCAGCACCGGGGCGCGATCTGGGCGCTGGGGCTCCTGGTCTCGGCGGCGTCCCTGGAACCGGGCGCGAAGGCCGCCGAAGTGACGGCTACGGCCAGATCTCTGGCCATGCTCCGCGACCGCAAGGCACCCCGCACCCCGTCGCCGGGCTCCTCGGTGGCCGCACGCTACGGCGCCGCCGGAGCGAAGGGTGAGGCCAGAGCCGGATTTCCGCACGCCCGGCGGGCGATGGAGGCCCTGCGAGGCACACGGGGTCAGGGGACCGCTGAGGAGGACGCCCGGCTGAACGCCCTGCTCGGCGTCATGAGCACGCTCCAGGACACCGGGCTGCTGCACGTCGCGGGCCCGAACGGCCTGCGTCTGGTCCAGGGCGGGGCGCGCACGGTGCTGGAGGCGGGAGGCGCGGGGACTGCCGGAGGCAGGGTGGCCCTCCGCGCCATGGACGAGGAGCTCCGTTCGCGCGAGCTGCGGGCCGGCGGCAGCGAACCGCTGTTCGCCGCCGCCCTGTTCCTCGACCGGATCTGCTGAACGACCGCGGGGCGCGGCCCGACGGCGCGCCCCCCTCCGGTGGCCGGGATCTCCCGGCCACCGGAATCGGGTCCCTCAGCCGAGCGCCTGCGTCAGGTCGGCCAGCAGGTCGTCGGCGTTCTCGATGCCGACGGACAGCCGGACCAGGTCGGCCGGCACCTCCAGCGGCGAGCCCGCCGCGGAGGCGTGCGTCATGCGGCCCGGGTGTTCCAGGAGCGACTCGACGCCGCCGAGCGACTCCCCGAGGGTGAAGAGCTTCGCGCGGTTGCAGACCTCGACGGCCGCCTCCTCACCGCCGGCGACCCGGAACGACACCATCCCGCCGAACGCCTTCATCTGCTTGGCGGCGACCTCGTGGCCCGGGTGCTCCGGCAGCCCCGGGTAGAGGACCTGGGTGACCTTGGGGTGCCGGGTCAGCAGGTCGGCGACCTTCGTCGCGTTCTCGTCGTGGCGGTCCATGCGGACCGCGAGGGTCTTGATGCCGCGCAGCACCAGCCACGCGTCGAACGGCCCGGCCACCGCGCCCATCGCGTTCTGGTGGTACGCCAGCTCCTCGGCGAGCTCCGGGTCGCTGACGACGAGCGCGCCGCCGACGACGTCCGAGTGGCCGCCCATGTACTTCGTGGTGGAGTGCACCACGACGTCGGCGCCGAGCGAGAGGGGCTGCTGGAGGTAGGGGCTGGCGAAGGTGTTGTCGACGACCAGCCGCGCGCCCGCCTGCCGGGCCACTCCCGCGACGGCCGCGATGTCGGTGATGCCGAGCAGCGGGTTCGACGGCGTCTCCACCCAGATCGCCTTGGTGCGCGGGGTGAGCGCCGCCCGGACCGCGCTCACGTCGGAGGTGTCGGCGACCGAGAACTCCACGCCCCAGCGCGAGGCGACCTTCGCGAACAGCCGGAACGTGCCGCCGTAGGCGTCGTTCGGGATGACGACGTGGTCGCCGGGTGTCAGCAGCGTACGAAGGAGGCAGTCCTCCGCGGCGAGGCCCGACGCGAAGGCGAGCCCGCGGCGGCCGCCCTCCAGCGCCGCCAGGTTCTCCTCCAGTGCGGTGCGGGTGGGATTGGCGCTGCGGCTGTACTCGTAGCCGCCGCGCAGTCCGCCGACGCCGTCCTGCTTGTACGTGGACACCTGGTAGATCGGCGGGACCACGGCGCCGGTGAGGGGATCCGCCGTGTTGCCGGCGTGGATCGCAAGGGTCTCGAAGCTGTGCTGGTCGCTCATGGGGCCCGAGCGTAGTTCGTCACGAGGGGAGTTACAGGCCACTCGCCGCCCGGTTACCCGTCCGGGGACAATGGACCGCATGGAGATTCTGTGGTTCCTGCTCGCCCTGTGCATGCTCGTCGCCGTCGTGGGCCCGGTCATGCTGCGGCGCCGTGGCGGTATCCGCCAGGTCGCGCCCGGTTCGCCCGACGCCGCCGACCCGGACACCTACGGCTTCGCGCGCCAGGAAGAGCTGGACATCCGGATGCCGGGTCCCGACCAGGACCTGCTCGACGTCCTCGATGTCGTCCAGAGCACCCAGAGCTGGAAGGCCGCCTCCCAGCTTCTCGCGGGTACGCCCAAGGAGAGCGAGATCCGCTGGCAGCGGGTGCAGGCGTTCGCCGGTGCGGCCTCCCTGGAACTGGCCCGGCGGCCCGGTGCCGGTGGGGCGTGGCTGCGGGCGTGGCGCGCTGAGGCCCCGAAGGACGCGGGCGCGGCGGCGGTGCACGCGGAGTTCCTCGTGCAGCAGGCGTGGCGCACCGGCACGGTGGGCACCGACGACTTCCGGATCATCCTGGAGGAGGCCCGTACGGTCTCCGGCGAGGCGGCCCTGCTGGCTCCGGGCGACCCCGTCCCGTACATCGTGGAGCTGGCCGTAGCCCGTGGCCTGGGTTACTCCCACGAGCAGTTCGACCAGCTCTGGGCGAAGATCATCGACCGCGCCCCCGCGCACATGGGCGCGCACATCGCGGCCCTGCACTTCTGGTGCGAGAAGTGGCACGGCTCCCGCGAGGAGGCCGAGCGCTTCGCGACGACGGCCGCCGCCCGTGCCCCGCAGGGCTCGCTGCTCGCCGCGCTGCCACTGTTCGCGCTGTACGAGCACCTGCCCGAGGTCAATCTGGTGCAGGGCTTCTACCGGGGCGTCGTCGTGACGAAGGCGGTCGAAGGCGCGATGTTCGCGGTGCACGCGGCCCGCGCGGACGACCCGGTGCTCGCGCACGTCCGGCACCTGCTGGTCCTCTTCCTCGTGCGCATGGAGCGCTGGTCGGAGGCGATGCACCAGTTCGTCCACATCGACGGCCACGTCGGCGCGCTGCCCTGGACCCAGAACCCCGACCCGGCCGCCGAGTACACGGTGTACCGGGCGCTGGCCGTCGCCGGATACGAGGCGAACGGCGGCAGCCCCGCGACACTGCTCCACTGACCCGCCACGCCCGCCCCCTCCGGATTGGACAGGTACACCCATGGCACGACTGATCCCGCTGATCCTGATAGGCCTCGCCGTCTTCTTCTGGCTACGGGCGCGCAGGAAGACGGCCTCGTACCTGGCCTCCTACGAGTACCCGGCAGGCGCGGACCGCGAAGGTGACGAGCGTCGCGACCCGCCGGCCCCCGCCGCCTGAGCCCACGGAATCCACGGCGCCCTCGCGGCGTTGTACCGAGCGAACCCCGACCCCGGAGGAGCCCCCGCATGTTCCTGACCAACCGCACCCCGCAGCTCCCCACCCCGGATGAGGCCCTGCGCGGCCGCCCCACCCCCGAGTTCACGGTGCCGTCCCGCCACACGGTCCTCGGCAACCCGCTGACCGGCCCGTACCCGCAGGGCCTGGAGGTCGCCGACTTCGCGCTGGGCTGTTTCTGGGGCGCCGAGCGCAAGTTCTGGCAGACGGAGGGCGTCTGGACGACGCTCGTCGGCTACCAGGGCGGTTACACCGAGAACCCGTCGTACGAGGAGACCTGCTCGGGCCTGACCGGCCACACGGAGGCGGTCCGCGTCGTCTTCGACCCGAAGGTCGTGAGCTACGCGGAGCTCCTGAAGCTCTTCTGGGAGTCCCACAACCCGACCCAGGGCTTCCGGCAGGGCAACGACGTGGGCACGCAGTACCGCTCGGCGCTCTACACGCACTCCCCTGAGCAGGCCGAGGCAGCGGAGGCGTCCCGCGAGGCGTACCAGCAGGTGCTGACCGGCGCCGGCTTCGGCACGATCAGCACGGAGATCCTCCCGGCGGAGGGCCGTACCTTCTGGCCCGCCGAGGCGTACCACCAGCAGTACCTGGACAAGAACCCCGACGGCTACTGCGGCATCGGCGGTACGGGAGCCACGCTGGAATCCCCCTCGGAGACCAACTGGGGCCGCGCCTGCCCGACCGGCATCGCCCCGGCTCCCACCGCCTCGGAGTGACCCGGGAGCCCGCGGCCGTCCCGGAGCCGCGGGCCCGTCAGACCGAGCCGGCCGCGTGGGGCGGCCGGCTCTCGTGGGTGAGTGTCTTGACCCGGCGGAGCGTGACCACGGTCTCCGCCGCCCGGATCCCGGCCAGGCCGCCGATCCTCTCGCTCAGAAACGTGTAGAGGTCGTCCGTGGTGCGGCAGAGCACCGAGACGACGAGATTGGACCGCCCGGTGACGGCGGCCGCGAACCGCACCTGGGGGTGGAGCGCGACCGCCTCGCCCGCCCCGGCCAGGGCATGCGGGGCGACGGTCAGCCAGCAGAGCGCCTCCACGCCCTGGCCCAGGGGCTCATGGTCGTATTCGACGGCCAGATACAGCACGCCTGACGCGCGCAGCCGCTCCAGGCGCCTCTTGGCGACGGCCTCGGACAGGCCGGTGGCGTCCTGCAGCTCGGTGAGCGTCGCCCGGCCGTCGCGCCTCAGCACGTCCAGCATCGCCTGGTCCTCGGCGTCCGGACCGACCGGCTCGGCGGTGGGCGCGGGTGCCGGGGCGCGGAGCGCCGTCTCCTCGTCCGGGCCGAGCGCGCTGATCTTGCGCAGCCATCTGAGGGCGTTGCCGTAGTAGGCGCGCAGGATGCAGTGGGCGTCCACGGAGGTGACTCCGGGGGTCCGCTGGAGGCGTTCCAGGAGCAGTTCGTCGCGCTCCTGCCGGCTGCGCGGGCTGATCGCGCACACCACCTCCGTGCCTCCGGCCACCAGGTCGACGTAGTGCGTGTCCGGCCGGCCCGCGAGGGTGGCTGCGAGCCGCGCCGCCGTGCCGCGGGTGCAGCCGAGCCGGACGATCCAGCTGGACCGGCCGAGACGGCTGTCGTCGACCATGCCGGTCACCCGCAGCCGCGCGGTGGTGCGGAGCCTCCGGACGCGGCGGGCGACCGTCTGGTCGGAGACCCCGAGCACCTGCGCGATCCGGCTGAAGGGCGCCCGCCCGTCGAGTTCCAGTGCCTGCAGCAGTTTCAGGTCGAGCGCGTCGAGCGTGGAGGGCGCCACAAGGTTCTCCTGCGTGAGCCGAAGGGTGGTTCGGCCCGCCGCCCCGGGGGCGGTGCGGCCGGCCGGTCATCGTATGTGGCCGCGGCCGGGGGCCGTGATTCCCCGAAACGTCAAAGGAAATACCCCTGTGCCGCACGGCGGCCTGCAATTGACCACCGGTACCGTCCCACTGTGAACCGGTTCGGCATTCTCGGAACAGCCGGGACCCGGCGCGCCGGGTGAATTCGACATCACCACTCGGAAAATCCGGTGTTTCCCTCACGACACAGCCACCCCCTCCCCCGCACTTCAGCGTAAGAGCAGGTCAAACACACTTCAGAGCGTGGAAGAAAACCGCGTGCCAGGGCGGTCCGGGGGCGCACGAATCACGGGAGAAGGGAGGAACCTTTTCTCAGGAGAGCATTTACGTGAATCGACAAGGGCTCGCGGGCGCAAGGTAACCGTGCGTTTCCGTCTACTTCCCGCGCGCCGTTCGGAGCATTACGTTCGCCATCACATCCGGCCCGGTGCGCACCAGCACCGGGGCGAAGCGGGCGAACCCAGGTGGTCGAAAAATGAGCCGAGGCACTGTTCTGATCGTCGGCGGCGGGATCGGTGGACTGTCCACAGCCATCGCACTGCGGAACGCGGACTACGAGGTCGACGTCGTCGAGATACAGGAGGACCTCCACTCGTCGGTGTACGGCGTGGGGATCATCCAGCCGATGAACGCGCTGAGGGCGCTCGACGCGATCGGCTGCGCCGAGGCGTGCCTGGCCGTCGGGTACGCGACCAGCGCCTGGGGCCAGATGCTCGACGTGGACGGCGAACCGATCCGGGAGATGCCGGGGGCCCGGATCCCCGGGTCCGGCCTGCCGCCGATGAACGGTCTGACCCGGCCGCAGCTGCACAAGGTGCTCATCGACAAGGCACTGGAGACCGGCGTCACCATCGCGTACAGCAAGACCTTCACCGAGCTCACGGACGGGCCCGGGGGCGTGGAAGTGGAGTACACGGACGGGACGCGTGGCACGGTCGACTTCGTCGTCGGGGCCGACGGTGTGTACTCCAAGGTCCGGCCCTACGTGCTGAGCGAGGAGATCAGGCCCGTCTATCTCGGCCAGTCCGCGTTCCGGCTCAACATCCCCCGGGAGCCCGAGATCGACCGGATCATCCTGCAGCACGGCCCGGAGGGCCTGGCGGGGTTCGTGCCGATCGGTCCCGACCTGGCGTACCTCTTCTACAACACCACGTGGGAAGAGGGCCGTTGGCTGGAAAAGGACAGGATGGCCGACGAGCTGCGGGAGCGCATGGCCCCGTTCGGCGGGCTGGCCGGGCGGGTCCGGGACCTCTACATCAACGACTCCTCCGACATCGTCTTCCGCCCCGAGGAGTGGCTGATGGCGTCCGCGCCATGGCACAGGGGCCGGATCGTCCTGATCGGTGACGCCGTCCACGCGGTGACCCCGCATCTCGGCCAGGGAGCGGCGCAGGCGATCGAGGACGGAATCGTGCTCGCGGAGAGCCTGTCCTCCCATGCCGGCCACGAGGCGGCGTTCTCGGCGTACACCGAGCGGCGCTACGAGCGCTGCAAGCTCGTCGTCGAGTCGTCGGTGGCGATCGGCGAGTACGAGATGGATCCCGCCCTCCACCCGGACTTCGACCACGCGGGCCTGACCCAGCACGTCCTGGAGTCGATGGTCCAGCCGATCTGACCTGGCGGAGTCCCGGGACGGGCGGAGCCAGAAGTCCCCCTGATCGCTAATCTGTTCCCCCCGCCCGGCTGCGGGTGGGGGAACAACAGGGGTGGGACATGCGCAGAGGGATCGCCGTACTCGCGGCGGTGGGGGCCGTGGGCACCGCGGTGGTGGCCGCACCGGCCGCACACGCGGAGGGCCGGGGTGACATCCGGGTCGTCAAGACGGTCGTGAACGCCGGCGGCAGTGTGATCGTCGGAGTCAAGAACGTGAAGCGGTTCGCGATCGTCATGACGGTCAAGGACAACTCGGGGGTGCAGAAGGTGACGGACGTGTCCGCCTTCAACACGTCCAACGGCTTCGGGCCGGTGTCGTACCTGGGCACGTCGTGCAGCAGGAGCAGCGCGACCACGTCCGTGTGCACGGCCACGATGCAGATCGATCCGACTTGGATCGACTCCTACGGAAGTGCCAACGAGGGCTGGGACGCCAACGCGGTGGCCGGGACCTGGCAGGTCAACGCCACGGTGAAGGCCAATGACGGGAACTACTGGATCTCCGACCGCATCGCCACGTTCAAGGTGAAGCGCGCCGCGACGCTGACGACGGACGCGGCGCCCGAGCCGGTGGGGAAGGGCGGCACGCTCACCGTCACCGGCAAGCTGTCCCGGGCCAACTGGACGGATCTCAAGTACCACGGGTTCACCAAGCAGGTGGTGAAGCTGCAGTACAAGAAGCCCGGCGGCTCGTACCACACGGTCAAGACGGCGACCACGGACAGCAAGGGCAACCTCCGGACGACCGTGAAGGCCTCCGCGTCGGGCAGCTGGCGCTGGGCGTTCCTCGGTACGACGACGACCATGAAGGTCGTCTCCACAGGTGACGCGGTCACGGTGAAGTAGACGGCCGCTCTGCCCGCGGCGAATCTGCCGCGGGCAGAGATCGGTGATGTGGGGGCCCCGATGGGCCAAGAGTGGAGGGAGCGCGGCCGTACCGGCCGCCCCACCACCGGGAGGTCCGATGTCGCCCCACCCCGCTGCCCGCCCACGCGCCGCCGAAGAGGACACGCCGGCGACACGGTTCGACGACCACCTCGCGGCCCAGCTCCTCGCCCAGCGGATCGTGTTCCTGGGCACCCAGGTGGACGAGGTCTCGGCGAACCGGGTCTGCGCGCAACTGCTGCTCCTGTCCGCCGAGGACCCGCGCACCGACATCAGCCTCTACATCAACAGCCCCGGCGGCTCCGTGACGGCGGGGCTGGCCATCTACGACACGATGCAGCTCGTCCCGAACGACGTCTCCACCCTCGCCATGGGGTTCGCCGCGTCCATGGGGCAGTTCCTGCTCACCGTCGGGACCGAGGGCAAGAGGTTCGCCCTGCCGAACGCGCGGATCATGATGCACCAGCCGTCGGCCGGCATCGGCGGCACCGCTTCCGACATCGCGATCCAGGCGGAGAACCTCGAGTTCACGAAGCAGGCCGTCGAGCGGATCACCGCGGCCCACACAGGACAGTCCGCGGAGGCGATCTCCCGGGACGGCGACCGGGACCGCTGGTTCACGGCCGAGCAGGCGAAGGCGTACGGCATGGTCGATCACGTCGTCGAGTCGCTCGCCGACGTCCGCCCGGCCGGCTCACGACGACGGATGGGACTCTGACATGGGCCAGTACACGATTCCGAACGTCGTCGAGCGCACCCCGCAGGGGGAACGGTCCTACGACGTCTTCAGCCGGCTCCTGTCCGAGCGGATCATCTTCATCGGTACGGAGATCGACGACGGGGTCGCCAACGTCGTCATCGCCCAGTTGCTCCACCTGGAGTCGGCGAGTCCGGGGGCCGAGATCGCGGTCTACCTCAACTCGCCCGGCGGCTCGTTCACTTCGCTCATGGCGATCTACGACACGATGAGCTTCGTCTCGGCTCCCATCGCGACGTTCTGCGTCGGTCAGGCCGCGTCGACCGCGGCGGTGCTCCTGGCCGGCGGGGACCCCGGACGGCGGTTCGTCCTGGAGCACTCGCGTGTGCTGCTGGGCCAGCCGGCCAGCGGCGGGCAGCAGGGCACGGTGTCCGATCTCCGGCTGCACGCCAAGGAGATGCTGAGGATCCGCTCGCAGGTCGAGGAGGTCCTGGCCCGTCACACACCCCACGACGCCGCTACCCTGCGGGCCGACACCGACCGGGACAGGTTCTTCACGGCGCAGGAGGCGGTGGCCTACGGGCTGGCGGACGAGGTTCTCAGCCGACGGGCCCTGGCAGCCGCCCCCTGACATCCGCCCCGTCCACCCGTGGGGGAATCAGGCGGCCAGTCGCACCTCGACCGTCGAGGCGCGGACCGGAGACATACGGGAGGACGTGCTGCGGCGGGCGAGCTCCCCCTGGGCCAGGGACAGCACGTCGGCCAGGCCGAGTCCGAGTGAGCGGGCGGCCGCCCCGAGGACCTCCGACGAGGCCTCCTTGCGTCCGCGCTCGACCTCGGAGAGGTACGGCATGGAGATCCGGGCGGCCTCGGACACGTCCTTGAGCGTCCGCTTCTGCGCAAGCCGCTCGCGGCGAAGGACGTCCCCGACGACATCCCGCCAGAGGGGCTCCTTGGCAGCGGGGACGGGTGTCGCGGGCACGGGGCGCAGAGGGATGACGCGGGCTCGGCCGGTCGCGTGGCTGCTCATCGCCCCAGCCTAGGAGCGGTGCTCCCGGCACGGGAGGGAAAAACCTTCCGCGCCGGGCGGATCTGCTGTCGGCAGAACGGCGGTTGCCGCGTACCCGGAGGCACCACACACCTCGGCCGGCGGCGGAAGGCCCGGTACGGAACGGGGCGCGTTCCGTACCGGCGCCCTCACGCCGCCCGGCGACTCTCCGGCCGGCGGGTGATCAGCCGCCGATCGTGGTCTGCGGACCGGCGTACTGCTTGAGCAGGGCGGGGACATCGGCGGCCGGGTCGAGCGTGTAGCCGTAGTGGTCGCCCGGCTTGAACGTCGTCCCGTTGGTCTGCTGCTTGCCGGTGCACGAGACACAGATGCTGCCGGTCTGGGTCAGGGACGCCGCGGTGGTGTCGACGTAGTACGGGTTGGCGACGCTCTGGTAGTAACTGTTCTCGATGACGGTCTTCGAGGCGCCACGCGAGAGGTTGCCGTACGACGTCACGTTCTGCATGTAGTTGTTGTAGAGGTGCGCGAAGGCGACGTTGTCGATGCTGGGGTTGCGCTGGTTGGTGTCGTGGATCCAGTTGTGGTGGATGGTCATCCGGGCGGTGACGTTGTCCGTCCAGCCGATGCCGAAGGCCTTGTTCTGCTCACCCATGACGTTCCAGGAGACGGTGAGGTAGCTGGTGTCCTTGCGGCTGTCGATGAGCCCGTCGTTCATCCGCTCGATGCGGTTGTGGTCGATCCAGATGTGATCGGCGGTGTCCATCTGGATGCCGTCGTAGTCGTAGTCCTTGTCGTCGGGGTCGTCCTCCGTCATCCGCGTGTCGCGGATGGTGAGGTTGCGGATGATGACGTTGTGGACGCCGGTGCCGAGGAAGAAGCCGCCGCCGACGATCTGGCCGGAAGTACCGACACCGATGATCGTCTTGTCCGACTTCACCGGTATCTCGTGCCCGTACGGGGTGACCGTGATCGCGGCCGCGACCTTGATGACATAGGGCTCGGAAGCAGTGGCGTACTTCACCAGATCCGCGTAGTTCTTGACGGTGACGGTTGTGCCGGCCGCCCCGCCCGTGGTGCCGCCTCCGGTGGAGGCGAAGCCGTCTGCCTTGTCGGACCAGGTGCGCCCTCCGGCGACCGGCTGGAAGGCCCACTGCTTGTTGCTGTTGGCGGTGCAGGTCTCCTGGATGACCGCGGCGCCGCCGGCCGTGGAGGCGTCCTTGTCGCTCATGCACAGCCCACTGTTGACGTTGATGATCTGATACGTGTCCGTGCCGCTCGCCGTCAGCGTCCACTGCTGGTTCGTCTGCCCCGCGCACCCCCACTGCTGGAGCTGCACCCCGCTCACCTTCGAACCGTCTGGCACGTCCACGCACTTACCGCTCTGCTTGTTCACCAGCCGGTACTTCCCCGACCCGTCCGCGGTCAGCGTGAACTGCTGCCACGCCGCCCCCTCGGTGCACCCCCACTGCTGCAACAGCGCGCCGTTCGCGGCGGAGGCCCCGGGGACGTCGACGCACTTCCCGCTCTTCTTCACCGCCAGCTGGTAGACCCCACCCGCGGCCGGCAGCGTCGCCGCCCCAGCGGGTGAGAGCAGACCGCCGGCCAGGACTCCGCCGACGGCCAGGAGGAGGGCCGTCAGCAGAGCCCCGAGCCCCAGGGTCTTCCGCTTGTTCCTGTGTGTTCGACGCATATGTGCTCGTTCCTCTCTCGTACGTGTACGGGTGCGGGTCGTGGTGCGAGGCCGGTCAGCGGACCGGGTTCCAGCCGTCGGTGCCGGCCAGGTACTTCTGCGGCGTGTGGTTCGCGGCCTGGGCGTCCGTCAGCTGGGGACGGTTGCCGTTGGCGGTGGCTCCGGCGCCGGTGTTGCGGTATTCGGAGAACCGGGCGTTCTTCCAGGAGTTGGTGGACATGTCCGTCCACGGCTGGGCGGTGGCCAGTGCCGAGGAGAGCGAGGACTCCCGGTAGAGCACCTGGGCGTCGGCGCGCCACGGGCGGCCGAGCTGGGTGGTGTTCGACACGGAGCCGGTCACGGTGGACCGGTAGAAGAGGAAGCCGTACGTCTTCTCGGCCGGGGTGCTGGCCGCGGTGATCGGGCCGCCGGTGCTGCGCTTCTCGTGGACGGTGCAGGCGTGGAAGACGGCGGTGCCGCCGCCGTAGATGAAGTCCACCGTGCCTTCGATGTACGAGTCCACGATGTACGCGCGCGCCTTGTTGTTGACCAGGAACGTGTCCTGGTCGCCCAGGAGCCGTACGTCGTCCAGAAGGGCCCTGTCCGCGTCCAGGTAGAGGGCCAGGGCCTGGTCGCCGGTGTCGGAGGTGTTCTCGTCGAAGTCGTTGGAAAGGGTGAGGCCGGTGGCGTCGAAGTCGTGCCCGAGCGCGACGACGGTGGCGGAGCCCGCGGTGCCGTAGTCGCCCGCGTTGCGGTTGTTGACGATGACGACGTCGTCCGGTGAGTCGCCGAGGCCCTTCAGGGTGACGAAGGGCTTGTCCGCGGGGACGGTGACCTGCTCGCGGTAGGTGCCGGGCTTGATGGTGATGGTGACCCGGCTCGCGTTGCCGCTGCCGACGGCATTCACAGCGGCCTGGACGGTCCGGTAGGTGCCGGTGCCGTCGGCCGCGACGGTGGCCGGGGCGGTGGATCCCGCGGGTCTGAAGGCCCACTGCTTGTTGCTGTTGGCGGTACAGGTCTCCTGGATGACCGCCGCACCGCCGGCCGTGGAAGCGTCCTTGTCACTCATGCACAGACCGCTGTTGACGTTCACGATCTGGTACGTCCCCGAACCGCTCGGCGCCAGCGTCCACTGCTGGTTCGTCTGCCCGCCCGCACAGCCCCACTGCTGGAGCTGTACCCCGCTCACCTTCGAGCCGTCGGGCACGTCCACGCACTTACCGCTGTGCTTGTTGACCAGCCGGTACCGGTCCGCCCCGTCCGCGGTCAGCGTGAACTGCTGCCAGTCCGCCCCCTCGGTGCACCCCCACTGCTGCAGCAGCGCGCCGTTCGCCGTCGAGGCCGCCGGGACATCCACACACTTGCCGCTCTTCGTCACCGCCAGCTGGTACACACCGCCCACCGCCGGCAGCGTCGCCGCGCCTGCGGGTGAGACCAGCCCGCCGGCGAGCACGCCACCCACGACCGTCGCGACGGCCATGGCGCGTCTCCTTCTGTTCGGTTTCTCGGTCATCGTTCGCTCCTTCGGATGGGCCGGCAGGTGCGGTGCTGTGAGCCGCAGTGCCCAGGTAGATGCACGGGGCGGGTGGGGATGACAGAAATCCGGAAGAAACTTTTCCGGGGCCGAGGGCGTGCGTCCGTGGGGCGGGGGCGGCACGAGTGACGCGGGTGGTGGAAACGGCAACTTCTTTACGGCTCCACGCTGTTGTGCCACGATGCGTGCCTCTGGGCCCCGGGCCGGTACGGCCGCGGCCACGGGGACGCCGGTGACCGGCCCGAAGCGAGTGAGGAGCCGTGACGGGATGACGGACAGCGGGACCGGCCGGGCGGTGCGCGAGACGGCGGCACTCGTGGGTGAGGCCCGGCGCGGTGACACCCGGGCCATGGAGGAACTGCTGGTCTCACACCTGCCGTTGGTGTACGGGATCGTCGGCCGGGCTCTCAACGGCCATGCCGACGTGGACGACCTGGTGCAGGAGGTGATGCTGCGGATCGTCCGCGCGCTGCCGTCCCTGCGTGAGCCGGAGCGCTTCCGCTCGTGGGCGGTGGCCATCGCCTACCGGGAGATACAGCAGTACCAGCGGCGCACGGCCCGTGACCGGAACCACGGACACGAGGTGGACAACGTTGCCGACCCGCTCACCGACTTCGCCGAGCGCACCGTCGCCGAGCTCGAACTCACAGGCCAGCGCCGGGACCTGGCCCGTGCGGCCCGCTGGCTGGACGCGGACGACCGACGGCTGCTCGCGCTGTGGTGGGAGGAGGAGGCGGGCCGTATCGGCCGGGCCGACGTGGCCCGCGCCATCGGCCTGAACGCCCGGCATACCGCGGTCCGCGTGCGGCGTATGAAGGTGCGCCTGGAGGACGCCCGTACGGTGGTCCGCGCCCTGGCCGTCGAGCCCCGGTGCCCCGGGCTGGCCGATGCCTCGCAGGGCTGGGACGGCGGCACGGGCGCGCTCTGGCGTAAGCGGCTGACCCGCCATGTGCGGAGCTGCCCGCAGTGCGGAGCGCAGGGGGCCGGCCTGGTCGCTCCGGAGAAGCTGCTGCCCGGGCTCGGTCTGCTGCCGGTCCCCGGCGGGCTGGTGGACGGGATACGTCACACGGTGGAGGCCGCTCCCCTGCTCGGGCAGACGGCCACCGGTGGGATCCGCGACCTGCTGCACCACGTCACGGCCAAGTCGGTCACGGCGTCGGCCGCCGTGCTCGCCGTCGTCACCGGGGCGCTGACCTATCCGGTGTGGCACGCCCCCGCCCCCTCGCCGCGAGCCGCGCCGCCCGCCGCGAGCCGCCCCGCGCAGCCGGTGGCGACGGCCACCTCCCGGCCGCCCCGGACGCCGTCCGCCACCGTGTCGCCGTCCGCCTCCCCCACCTCGCCCGCCGCACGGCGGGCGGGTGCGGCGATCGGTGTGACCAGCGCCGACATCTATCTCGCGCCCGGCGGGTCGGACGACGGGGACGGCAGCCTCGCGCGGCCCTACGCCACGCTGGGCAAGGCGGCGTCCGTGGTCCGCCCCGGGCAGACGATCGCGATGCGTGGCGGTATGTATCGCCCCGCCGAGGGGGCCTCCCTCACGACCGACGGCACGGCGGAAGAGCGGATCACGCTCAGCAACTACCGGGGGGAGCGGCCGGTCATCGATGCGTCCGGTCTGCCGGCCGACACCTGGGCGGTCACCCAGCAGGCGGACCACTGGACCGTGCAGGGTCTGGAGATCCGCGGCTCGGCCAGTCACGCGTACGTCTGCCGAAGCTGCCGGAACACCCTCTTCCGCGGTCTGTCCCTGCATGACAACGCTGAATCCGGGCTGACCCTGCGCGACGCCGGCACGGAGGGGAACACCGTCCTGGACAGCGACTTCTACAGCAACGGTCCCGGCGAGGCCGGCGGGGTCGGCCTGGCGGTCAAATTCGGCTCGGGCGGGGGGAACACGGTCCGTGGCTGTCGCGCCTTCGGCAACGGGGCCGACGGGATCGACCTCGGCGGCTTCACCAGCCCGGTGACAGTGCTCGGTACCTGGTCCTACCGCAACGGCAACGGGTTCACCCTCGGCGGCGGGCACACCTCCGCCTCCGTCGCACATGTGCTCACGGACGACGCGGCCTGGGACAACGCCGGGCTCGGCTTCAACGACGAGGGGAACCCCGGAGCGATCCGTCTCAGCCGCAACACCGCCTTCCGCAACGGCACGGGCTTCTATCTGGCCACCGCCGCCGCCGTACTGAGCTCCAACGCGGCGTTGGAGAGCGGCGACGGGCCTGACACGGTGCTCGCGGAGTCCTCCCGGTCCGAGGGCAACACCTGGAACGGCGCGAGCGACGGCACGTCGATGTTCACCACCACCGACCCGTCCACCGCCGAGGCCCCGCGCGCGGCCGACGCGACCCTGCCCCGGACCTCGTTCCTCACTCCGTCCGGTACGGCGCCCGGCGCCCGTATGTCATCCTCCGGCAGCGCGTCCTGATGACACGTCACCGCGTGAAGGGCCCGGAACCGATGGCCGTGGTGCCGGCGGCGAACACGGGCTGCGCGGAGTACTACCGGCGCCGGTGGCGCGCGGCGTTCGCGTTCAGCGCCTGTGGGAGACGAAAGGCGTGCTTCACGCGGCCGGCTCTCCGCCCTCGAACAGCGCCCGCGCCGCACGGCCCGGGGATCGTCACCCCGGGC
>NZ_JBHWZS010000140.1:0-21121 GCF_042728155.1 Streptomyces sp. NPDC060209 | reverse complement strand
GTGTCGGATTTATCCGACACCGGCCCTCGATCCACGACTCTCACGAGTCGGGACGACAGGATTTGAACCTGCGACCCCTTGACCCCCAGTCAAGTGCGCTACCAAGCTGCGCCACGTCCCGATGCGTTTCCTCCCGGTGTTCCGGGCGGCTGCGCAGGACAAACATTACCTCACTCCGAGGACCGGATCGACGCCCCCACCTGCTGGGCGCGGGTCGCCAGCCCCTCCGCGCCGCAGGTGGTGGCGAGCTTCTGGGCTCGGGCGACCTCCCGGCGGGAGCGGATCGCGATGCCGTACTCGAAGCGG
Organism: Streptomyces sp. NPDC060209; assembly: GCF_042728155.1. NCBI lineage: Bacteria > Bacillati > Actinomycetota > Actinomycetes > Kitasatosporales > Streptomycetaceae > Streptomyces > Streptomyces sp. NPDC060209. The sequence goes on along the minus strand of NZ_JBHWZS010000140.1, from coordinate 20,815 downwards.
GCGAGGGCGTGCTCGTAGGCGGAGGAGGATGTCTCCAGATGGCGTACGGACTCGGCCAGCAGGTGGGTGGCCTCCTCCGCCGGCGCGAAGAGGGCCACACAGCGCAGGGCCTCACCGATCGCCGTGTCCGTGCCGAAGCGTTCCGCGTGGACGCGCGCCCTGGTGGCCAGCTGGGCGGCCCGGACCGGGTCGGTGTCGGCCAGGGCGCGGGCGAGGTCCCCGGCCCAGGGTGCCCAGACGCCGTTGAAGCGGGCCCGGGGCTCCAGAGCCGCTCCCGCCGACTCGAGCTCGGCGACGGCCTCCTCCGTGCGGCCTTCGGCCAGCAGCAGTCGTCCGCGTACGCACGGGGCGTCCGGCAGGACCATCGCGCTGGGATAGGGCGGGCCGAAGTCGTACCGGTCGGCGACCAGCCGTGCCTCCGCCGTCCGGCCGCGGGCGAGCAGGGTGTCGACGAGGAGACAGGCGGCGTCCCAGTGGACGGGCAGGCCGCTGCCGGCCCGGTCGGCGAGGCGCAGCCCTTCGCGCAGGAAGCCCTCGGCCTCGGCGAGACGGCCGCGTCGGCGGTGCACGAGCCCCAGGAGGGTGTGCGCGAACGCGAGGTGCGCGCCGCTCCAGCCGGAGATCTCGAAGGCACGCACGGCCTCGCCGAAGAGCGCCTCGGCCCGGTCGAGCTGGTCGGTGAACGCGTAGGTGATGCCCACCATCGCGGGGAGCTCGAAGCCCCATTCGGTGTCGGTCCAGCCGAGCCCGCGAGCGGGCCGACCGTCGACGAGTGCCCGTTCGCAGAAGTCGACGACCTGTTGGGCGTTCTCGCCGCGGAGCATGGCGTCGAAGGCCCGCAGGGTGAGCAGGGCACGCTCGGCGTTGTCGCGGCCCTTGAGGTGGTCCGCGTTGCGGGCGAGGCGGGCCGACCGTGCGGGTCCGTCGTCCTCTGCGGCCTGCATGCCCTCCCACAGGAAGTGCGCGGCCTGGAGGCGCATCAGGCCGGGGCCGGGAGCGGTCCTGGACGCCTCGGCCGCCAGTGAGAGCGCCGCGTCCTTGAGCTGGTTGTTGTGGGACAGGGCGGAGGCGAGCCGGAAGGTGGCGTCGATCCGGAGCGTCTCGTCGAGCCCCGGCGTATCGAGCGCGGCGCGCAGGTGCTGCACCGTGGTGGCCGGCGAGGAGAGCAGCGTGGCGCAGCCCAGTTCGTACAGCAGCTCCGCGCGGTCGCCCGGGCGGGGCGGCTCGTCCAGGGCGCGTTCGAGGCAGCGCCGGGCTGCTTGCGGGGCACCGACCGCGAGGTGCTGCCGTGCTGCCTCGCGGAGCTGCGCGACCAGCTCCTGGTCGTCGTCCGGGTGCACTTCCAGCAGATGGCGGGAGGCCGCCGCGGCCCCGAGCCCGGCCTGGGTGATCGCCCAGGCCGCCCGTCCGTGCATGGCGGTGCGGGTCGCCGGCGGGATGGAGCGGTAGACGGCGGTGGCGATGAGCGGGTGGACGAATTCCAGCGGGTCGAAGCCGCTGACGATGCGGGCGTCCCGCAGCCGCGCCGTGCAGTCGGCGGCCTCCGCCGAGCTCATCCCGGCCAGCGTCGCGGCCAGTTCCTGTGAGATCTCGGTACCGAGCACGGCCGCGGCCCAGGCGAAGCGGTTGGCGTTGGTGCCCAGGCGTTCGAGTCGGGCGACGAGTCCGCTGCCCCGGGCCGACGCGCCGAGCTCGCGCAGGAGCCCTGCGGATTCCTCGACCGGTGCCAGTTCGCGGTCCTGTGCCTTGGCGACGAGTTCGACCGCTTCGTACGGGTTGCCGCCGGTGACGGCCCAGACCTCGCGGCAGAAGGGGTCGTCCGCGTGGTCACCCAGGCCGGCGCGCACCAGCTCGGCCGTGGCATCGGGGGTGAGCGCCCGCAACGCCACCCGGGTCAGCGCGGGGTGGCCCGCGGTCCCGCCGCTCTCCGGGCCGCGGGCGATGGCCCAGTCGGAGTTGCGGTCGGCGAGCTCCTGGGGGCGGTGCGCCTGGACGACCAGCACGGGCAGTTCGGACAGCCGGGCGGTGAAGCCGGCGAGCCAGGCGAGGGACTCACCGTCCGCCCAGTGCGCGTCGTCCACTATGAGGAGCAGCGGCCGATGGCTGAGGCGGGAGGCGAGCCGGGAAACGACGTAGTCGAGGCCGTCCCTGACACCTTGGGGGTCGGGCTGCGGTCCGCTGGGATCGGCGAGGCCCAGAGCGGGCGCGGCGATCTCGAACCAGTCGCCGAACAGGGCGCGGGTCTCGTCTGCGGGGAACCGGTCCAGCGCGGGCTGGAGCAGTTGGCGTACGACGTGGAACGGCACCGAGGTGACGGTCTCCCCGCCGCGTGCGGACCATATGGTGCAGCGGTCGGCGGCCATGGCCTGGATCTCTCCGAGCAGCGCGGTCTTGCCGATTCCTGCCTCGCCGCTGAAGACCAGCAGCCCGCCGGCTGCTTGTCCGCCGCACAGAGCGTCCAACGCCTGTGTGGCGGCGGCGAGTTCCGGTTCGCGCTCGTACAACGGCCGGGACGGCTTCATGCCTCCCCTTCCCAGGGTGGTTGCGGAGAGGACCGAGCCTATCCGCGCGCGGGTGCCCAAGGACAGGGTTCCCGTGGTTCTTCGCAGGTGCGAGGCACAATCGGTGGGTGGACGAATCTCGCAGGGACCGTGACGAGGAAGGGAGGGCGCGCAACGCGCGCCCCCGGGACGGGCTGGGGCGCCCCCTGCCGTACGGGACTCCGGGGGTGGAGCGGCAGCCCGAGGGTGTCGTCCGCTCCCCCGACGAATCGGTGCGGGAGGCCCAGCGGCTGCTGGACGCGGGCATGCCGTTCCATGCGCACGAGGTGTTCGAGGACGCCTGGAAGTCGGGGCCGGACGCGGAGCGTGAGCTGTGGCGCGGCCTCGCGCAGATGGCGGTGGGGCTGACCCATGCCGCTCGGGGCAACGCGCCGGGAGGCGCACGGCTGTTGAGGCGGGGCGCCGCCGCCGTGGAGGGATTCCGGGCGTCGGATCCGCACGGGATCGGTGTGGACGGGCTGATCGGCTGGGCGCGCGAGCTGGCGGGCCGGGTGGATCCTTCCGGGCCCGTGGCCGCGGAGGGATCCACCGGACGTCCGGGAGGGGGCGCCGGGGCCACTCCGGCTGTGGACGCGGCTGCGGAGGCACCCCGATTGCTGCGGGGGGACCGGGCCGGGGAGTGAGCGCTTGAGTGCGATAGGTTTTGCTCCTTCCTGACGGCGTGTTGATCACGCCCGTCACTTCATGTTCCATTCCTCGACCACTCGCTCAGGAGACGGACGCCCCGATGACCGACATCATCAACGGCCTCGGCCGTGCCACCGCGTACGGGGCCCTCGGCGTCGTACTGCTCGTTCTCGGCATATTTCTGGTCGACGCCCTGACGCCGGGCAAGCTCGGCCGCCAGATATGGGAGGAGCGCAACCGCAACGCGGCGCTGCTCCTCAGCTCGGCGCTGCTGGGCATCGGCGGCATCGTGTTCACGTCGATCTGGACGACGTACGAGGACTTCGGCAAGGGAATCGCCTCGACGGCCGCGTTCGGGCTGCTGGGTCTGATCATGATGGCCGTGGCCTTCCTCGTCGTGGACCTGGTCACGCCCGGAAAGCTGGGGGCCACGCTGGTCGAGCGGGAGCCGCACCCGGCGGTGTGGGTGACGGCGTCCTGCAATCTGGCGGTGTCCGCCATCGTGTCGGCGTCGATCGCCTGATCTCCCGGGTGATCCCACGGTCCGGGAGAACACCACGGTGCGCAGCCGTTACGATCCGGCGTCATGAGCACTTCTGACCAGGACCAGGACCAGGAACGACAGCAGGAGCAGGACCACGAGCCGGGCGAGAGCCCTGCGGCGATACCCGGGCCCGCCGCGCAGGAGCGGAGACTCACGCCACGTCAGGCGCGGCGGCTGCGGATCGTTCTCTCCTCGGTGGGCATGGCGGCGATGGCCGTCGTCCTGGCCCTGCGGATAGCGAGTCGTTCCTCGGTCCTTGTCGTCGGGGTCTACGGCCTCGCGCTCATCCTCTGCGGTGTGGTGATCGAGCTCAGCAGGAACGGCCGGACCCGGCTCGGCAGCTGGCTGCTGGGGGCCGGGCTGGTGGCGGCCGTCGGAGCGGACTGGCTGCTCATTCCCTGATCCGCCGTCCCGTCACAGGGCGGTGATCCGCACGGCCGTGCCGTCCGGATCGACCCGGTCGGCCCAGTCCGCCGCCAGGTGGAACGGTCTGCCGGGGACGGCGGCCGACAGCAGTCGCTGCCGGTGGAGTTCGCGCCCGTCCTGCGACACGAGGAGCAGCGGCCGGTACAGCCGCCGCGCGGTGCGCAGCACGTACCGGTCCTCCTGCGGTCGTGCCCAGTCCGGCCCCGTCACATTGGGGGCGATCCACCGCAGGGGGGCGTCGACGACCAGCTGTCGTCCGCCTCCCGCCGCTTCCTCGGTACCGGCCAGGCGGTGCAGTACGGGCACCGCCACGGCCCGGCCCTCCTGCGCCGCGAACCCCGCGCGTTCGACGGCGTGCAGCAGGTTCCCGACGGCGAAGACGCCCGGCCGCGAGGTCCGGAACGCGGCGTCGTACGCGGGCCCTCGGGTCCCGGGATCGAGGAGGAGCCCACCGCGCCTGGCCAGTTCGTGGTCGGGGACGAAGTCGCCGGTCAGGACGACGGTGTCGCAGCGCAGCGTGGTGGTGCGGCCGTCGTCGTGGCGCAGTGCGACCCCGGACAGCCGGGTCCTGCCCGTGAGTCCTGTGACGGTGGCGCCGGTGAGCAGCGGGGTGTGCCGGCTCCGCAACCGGGCCGTCAGGGACGGCTGGTCGGTGACCATGGCGACGACGTGGACCCCGGCGGCGCGCAGGGTGGCGGCGGCCGCGTGACCGACGGGCTCGCCGCCGACGACGACCGCCCTGGTGCCGATCCGCTGTCCGTACAGATGGACGGCCTGCTGGAGTTCCCCCGTGGTGTAGACGCCGGGAGGCCGGGTGCCGGGGATCAGCCGGGCGCTGCGCGGCCGTTCGCGGGCGCCGGTGGCGAGGACGACGGCCTGGGCGGTGATCCGTTCGAGTCCGGCCGGCCCGGTGGTCTCGACGGTGCGGGGACCGGCCCAGCCGGTGACGGTGACTCCGGTGCGCAGGGCGGCGCCCGCTGCCACCGCCGCGGCCACGCTCCGCCGGGCGTAGGCGGGCCCGGTCGTCCCCTTCTGTGCGTACCCGGATCCGGTCGCCGCTGCCCAGGCGTACGCGGACCGGGCGAGGCGTCCGCCGAATCCGCCGTGGTGGCAGTGGCGGGGGATCCCGCCCGCCTCCTGCTCGCGTTCCAGGATCTCCACCCGGCCCGCGCCCGCAGCGGCGAGTTCGGCTCCGGCGGCGAGGCCCGCGGGGCCCGCGCCGACGATCAGGACGTCCACCTCGCGTGCGTTCCCCGTCACGGTCGCTCCTCCTCGAACAGGGCGCGGACGGCGGCGCCGCAGTAGAAGCCCTGGCACCGTCCTCCACGGGCCCGGGTGCGGCGCCGCAGGCCGTCCAGGGAGTGCGGCGGGATCGTCGAGGCCAGTGCGTCCCGGATCTCGCCGAGGCTGACCTGTTCGCAGTGGCAGACGAGGGTGCCGTACGCCGGATCCTCGGCGATCAGGTCGGCACTCCGGTAGGGCCGGGGGAAGGCGTCGCCGAGGCTGGGCATCGTCAGGGGCGGAAGTGCGCGTGGTGCGGTGAGGTCCAGGCCGGTGGCGGAGAGCAGTCCCATCACATGGCGGCCGATCGCCATGGACGCGGTGAGACCGGTGGATCGGATGCCGCCCACGGCGACGTAGCGCAGGCCGGGGTACTCCTGGATGCGGTAGTCCTCCTGCCCGGTGGCGGCGCGCAGGCCCGCGTAGACGGCGGTGATCTCCTCGTCGAGGAGCTCGGGCACGATCCGGCGGCCCTTCTCGCGGAGCAGCTGCAGGCCGTCGGCGGTGGACCCGGTGGCGGTCTTGTCGTCGAGCTCCTCGGCGGTGGGGCCGAGGAGGACGTTACCGAACACGGTCGGCGCGACCAGGACGCCCTTGCCTGCCGGGCCGGGGACCGGCAGCAGGATGTGTCCGACGAGCTCGCGGGCGAGCTTGTCGAAGACGATGAGCTGCCCTCGGCGCGGGGTCACCGTGAACACGTCGTGACCGAGCAGGCTGTCGATCTCGTCGGCGTACAGCCCGGCGGCGTTGACCAGGTAGCGGGTGCGCAGCGGGCCGCGTGAGGTGGTGAGCGTGTGGCCGTCGGCGTCGCTGCCGATGTCCTGCACCCGGCAGTTCAGGTGCAGGTGGACGCCCGCCCGGACCGCCTGGGTGGCGAAGGCGAGCGGGGTGGTCCAGGGGCAGATGATGCTCTCGTCGGGGACCTCCAGCGCGCCGAGGGCGCCGGGCCCCAGACGCGGTTCGCGGGCCCGCAGCTCGTCGGCGCCGATGATGCGGGAAGCGTGGTATCCGTTGCGTGCGGCCTTGTCCCGCAGCCGGGGCAGCGCGGCGAGCTGGTCCTCGTCCCAGGCCACGAGGAGGGCTCCGACCCGCTCGACCGGGATGCCGGTGTTGGCGGCGTAGTCGGCGAGGAGGTCCCGCCCTTCGCGTACGAGGCGGGCCTCCAGCGATCCGGGTACGGCGTCGAAGCCGGTGTGCAGGATCGCGGTGTTGGCCTTCGACGTGCCGTTGCCGATGTCGTCGGCCGCGTCGATCAGGGCGGTGCGCAGCGGGTAGCGGGCCAGTTCGCGGGCGATGGCCGCTCCCACGACGCCGGCGCCGACGACGGTGACGTCGTACGTGCCCTTCTCGCCCTTCTCCGAGGGCAGGGGGCCGGCTGTGGTGAGGGTGACGGTCACGCGCGCTCCAGCAGGTTGTCCACCGCGGCGCGGAAGCCCGCGAGGCGCTCCGACGCCTCCTCGGGACCGATCCGTGGCTCGTACACGGCGGAGGGCCGCCACTCGGGTGTCGCCCGGCTCGGCGCCAGCCCCGGATCGAGCCCGAGCCTCGCCACCACACCGGCGCCGAGCGCGGTCGCATCGGGCAGCGCCGAGACCTCGACCGGTCGTTGCAACAGGTCCGCCTGGGTCTGCATGAGCAAGGAGGAGCGGGTCAGCCCGCCGTCGACCCGCAGCGTGGTCAGCGGGGCGCCCAGGTCGGACCCGACGGCGTCGGCCAGGGCGACGACCTGTGCGGCGATGCCCTCGCAGAGGGCGCGGACCAGGTGGCCCGCGGTGGTGTCGAGGCCGAGGCCGGTCACGGACCCGCGCAGGTCGCTGCGCCACCAGGGGGCCGCGAGGCCGGCGAGCGCGGGGACGAAGGTGACTCCGCCGGTGTCGCCGACCGAGGCGCCCACCGGGTCGAGGTCCGCCGCTCCGGAGATCACCCCGAGGTCGGTGAGCCAGCGAACTGCCGAAGCAGCCGTGTAGACCTGACCGTCGAGGCAGTAGTCCGTCCGCCCGCCGAGACGCCAGGCGACACAGCTGACCAGGCCGGTGGAGCCGGTGCTGGGCCGGCTGCCGGTCTGGGCGAGGAGGAACGCCCCGGTGCCGTAGGTGCATTTGGCCTGGCCGGGTTCCAGGGCGTTCTGCGCCAGCAGCGCGGCCTGCTGGTCGACGAGGAGGCCGGTCAGGGGGACCTCTCCGCCGAACGCGGTGGTGGTGCCGACCGGTCCGGCGCAGTCGACGACGGCGGGCAGCCGCTCGTCGGACAGACCGAAGATCTCCAGGGCGGCGGGCGACCAGCCGACGTCGTGGAGGCCGAGCAGCTGGGTGCGCCCAGCTGTGGCGGCATCGGTGACGAAGGCTCCGGTCAGCTGGTGGACCAGCCAGGAGTCGCTGGTGGTCACGACCCCTTCCCGGGTCAGCTCGCGGCGTATCCACGCCATCTTGGGCGCGGCGAAGTACGGGTCGAGCGGCAGCCCGGTCAGCCGCTTCAGCTCGTCCCCGTGTGCCGAGAGTTCGCCGCAGATCCCTTCCGCGCGCCGGTCCTGCCAGACCACGGCGTCGGTGAGCGGCCGTCCGGTCGCCGGGTCCCAGGCCAGCACCGTCTCGCCCTGGTTGGCCAGGCCGACGGCCGCCACGGGTTCGGCGGCGTCCGCCACCGCCTGTCTGCCGGCGTCGATGACCGACCCGATCAGCTCGGCGGGATCGGCCTCCACGAGGCCTCCCGCGCCGTAGCGCGGGCGCACGGGCGCGGAACCGGAACCGATCACCCCCCGCTCGGGACAGATCACCAGTGCCTTGGTTCCGGAGGTCCCCTGGTCGATGGCTAGTACCGGCTCTGTCAATCGACGCTCCAGCCGTGCGGACCGCCCGGACCCGGGCGGAATCGTGATCATCTGCTCCCTCCGCCCACAGTCGTGCAGACCACGCCCTGCGTCAACCCTCTCCAGAACATCCTGTCCGGAGCCGCGGGCAGGCATCAACGTCCGGTGACAGGCCGCTACTTGAGTAAGATCCGCGGAGTCACCGGAAGGCGGGTGCCGAGCGCTCTACACTTCCCGCCGAGTGGACAACCGGACGATGACCAACGGCGGTTCACGACCGAACAGCCCAACCCCCCACGTTCCATGAGGATTCATGACGAGAAGAACCTGCGCCGTGCCGCTGTGCCCGGCTCACCGCCCCGCCCCCACCGCGTGTTCAGGGGCGGGGCGCGTATATGGCTACCGGTGATTTCCGGCCGGTCTATCACCCCGCGGGGCACGATCACGCGTTGCGTGTGGCGTTACAGGACCTTCGTACCGGCCGATGGCTCGCCATGCGGAATCTACTGGAGAGCACACCGGACTGGGCGCTGTGGACCCAGCGGACCCAGGTCCTCGGGGCCGTGGCGGCGGGCTCCGACACCGTGCACGCCTGGCTCGCCGAGGAGCCGAGGAGTGTGGCGGCGACGGTGATGCACGCCCGGGTGACCGTCGAGCGGGCAGTCCGGGCCCACAGGGAGAAACGCCCCGGCGCACAGGAGTTGTGGCAGGAGGCGTGGGAGGGGTGCCGCTCCGCCGCGCACGCCTCGCCCGCGGACCCGGTGCCATGGGTCTGCCTCCTCGCACTGTCCCAGCTCGACGAGGGACAGCGCCTGGAGGAGCACCGGCTGCTGCCGCCGGGCCCGATGCTGTTTCCCGGCCCGTGGGGGCTGCTGGCCGAGGCCGACAAGCGCGATCCGTTCAATCGCGAGGCCTACCACCGGATGCTGCAGTTCGTCTACGCGCGGCAGGCGAGCGGCACGCTCTCCGAGGCGGTCAACTTCGTCCAGTGGGCGGCCTCTTCCGCTCCGGAGGGCTCGGCGCTCCATGTGCTGCCGCTCTACGTCCGGGTGGAGCGCTACCGTCGCGAGCACGGCAACGAGCGGGCACTTGACCTGCACTGGGTCACCGAGGACGGCGAGCGGGACGCCCGGCGGGCCCTGCGTGTCTGGTTCGCGGCCGCCGACCCGGCCGCCCGGTCCCTGCTCGATCTCAACCATCTGGCCCACGCGCTGTGGGGTTCGCTCCGGTTCGCCGACGCCGCACCGGTGTTCCGGGCCATGGGCCCGTACTACACGTCGGTGCCCTGGGCCCATCGCACCCGCACCCCGCAGGATCCGGCCGGCGCCGAGGACGTGTTCCTCCGGGCCCGGGGCCGCTGTGTGACCGCCGAGCACGAGCCCGGGAGGGAACCGCACGGCTGACCGGCCGGTGCGCGGCACCACCCCACGTACTTTCCCGTCCCCCCATCCCCCACCTGGAGGTCGTCTCCATGTCCATATCCGCCTCGACCCCGTCGAGCACGGAGCCCGCGCCGCAGAAGGACGAAGAACAGCGGCTGCGCGAGCTGGGCTATCAGCCCGTACTGGCCCGCCGTATGGGCGGCTTCGGAAACTTCGCGATCAGTTTCTCCGTCATCTCGATCCTCTCCGGCTGCATGACGCTGTACGGCTTCGGCATGTCGACCGGCGGCCCCTCCGTGATGCTCTGGGGCTGGGCCGGTGTCGGCCTGTTCGTGCTCTGTGTGGGCATGGCCCTGGCCGAGGTCACCAGCGCGTACCCGACGTCGGGGGCCCTCTACTACATGGCCGACCGGCTCGGTGGCCGCAAGTGGGGCTGGTACACCGGTTGGCTGAACCTGCTCGGGCTGCTGGGCGCGATCGCCGGAATCGACTACGGGGCCGCGCTGTTCACGGGCGCCCTGCTCAATCTGCAGTGGGGGTTCGATCCCACCCCCGGCTCCACGATGGTGATCTTCCTCTGCATCCTGCTGCTGCACGCCGTGCTGAACCTCTTCGGAGTGCGCCTGGTCAGCGTGCTCAACTCGATCAGTGTCTGGTGGCATCTGGCCGGTGTGGCCGTGATCGTGACGGTGCTGGCGATCGTGCCCTCGAACCACCAGTCGCCGTCGTTCGTCTTCACCGAGTTCGTCAACGACACCGGCTGGGAGAACCCGATCTATGTGGCGGCGATCGGTCTGCTGCTGGCGCAGTACACCTTCTGCGGCTACGACGCCTCCGCCCACCTGTCCGAGGAGACGTCCAACGCGTCGGTGACGGCGGCCAAGGGCATCGTCCGGGCGATCTGGGTCTCGTGGATCGCCGGTTTCTTCCTGCTGGCCGGACTGACGTTCGCCATCCAGGACTACGCGGGCACCCAGAACAGTGCCACCGGGGTCCCGCCCGCCCAGATCCTGATCGACGCGCTGGGCACGACGGGCGCCACCGCCATGCTGCTGATCGTCATCGCGGCTCAGCTGTTCTGCGGCAACGCCGAGGTCGCGGCCGCGAGCCGGATGGTCTTCGCCTTCAGCCGTGACAACGCCCTGCCGGGCTCCGCGCTGTGGCGCAAGGTGAGCGCGCGCACCCAGACCCCGGTGCCCGCCGTGTGGCTCTCGGTCGGTGTCGCCGCTTTCCTGGCGGTGCCGTCGCTGTACTCCGCGACCGCGTACGGAGCGGTCACGGCCATCAACGTCATCGGGATCACGCCCGCGTACGCCATCCCGATCTATCTGAAGCTGCGCGCCGGGGACCGCTTCGAGCGCGGCCCCTGGCACCTCGGCCGCTGGTCGAAGCCGATCGGCTGGATCGCCGTGGTGTGGGTCGCCATCGTGACCGTGCTGTTCCTGCTGCCGCAGTCCTCGCCGGTGACCATCGACTCCATGAACTACGCGTCGATCGCCCTGGTCGCCGTGCTGGTCCTGGCCACCGTGTGGTGGTTCGTCGCGCGCCGCTCGTACAGCACTCCCGCCGCGTACGGTAACGCCCGTGAGCAGGCGGAGATCGCCGAGGGCATCGTCTGACCGTCCGTCCCCCGGGCGGTCTTCAGCGCAACAGCAGCTGGAGGCCGCCCAGGACGGTGGCTCCGATCACGATCCGGTCGAAGAGCTTCTGGTTGATCCGGCCGACGCAGGCGCGTCCCAGGTACGCACCGGGGATGACGAAGAGCACGAGCGCGGCGTCCAGCAGCAGCGACCGCGCGTCGATGAGGCCGAGTCCCACGCTGAAGGGCACCTTCGAGGTGTTGACGATCAGGAAGAACCACGCCGACGTCCCGAGGAAGCCCAGCTTCCGGAAGCCCGCCGAGAGCAGATAGAGCGACATCACGGGGCCGCCCGCGTTGGCGACCATGGTGGTGAATCCGCCGAGCACTCCGTACGAGCGCGCCTTGAGCCGCCCGCCACGCGTCGGACCGTCCTCGTCGTCCTGTTCCGCTGCCGGCTCGGGCCGGGCACGCCGACGCCAGATGGTGACTCCGGCCATGAAGAGCAGGATCGCGCCGATCGAGGTGCGTACGGCATCGTCGTCGGCCCACACCATGAAGACGGTGCCCGCCACCACGCCCACGGCGACGGCGGGGAACAGCCGCAGCAGGGTCGGCCAGTGGGCGTGACGCCGGTAGACCAGCACGGCGATGATGTCGCCCGCGATCAGGATCGGGAGCAGCACCCCGGTCGATTCGCGGGCCGGGAGGACGGCCGCGAAGACCGCGAGGCTGATCGTGTTGGCACCGCTGACCGCCGTCTTCGAGAAGCCGACGAGCATGGATGCCGCCGCGAGTGCGGCCAGTTGCCAGAGTGTGATGGTGTCCATTCCGGATCAGATGGTAGACACATCTTCTCTTCGGCGGATCATCATTCCATCCTCTGACCGCCTGGAGTGCGGGACCCTCGCTATGCTGCGATCGCTCACGGAAACGTTCAAACGAACATCGCACAGCGGTAGGCAAGGGGGCCAGCATGCGGGAGCCGGTTGAGCTGAGGCGCAAGCGCATTCTCGCGGTGGTGCACGCGCGCGGCGCCGTCAAGGTGAGTTCGCTCGCCGACGAGTTGGACGTCTCGGCGGTGACGCTCCGACGGGACGTGGAGGAGCTGGCCAGGACGGGGATGCTGCGGCGTGGTCACGGCGTGGTCCGGCCGATGGGGGACGCCGGGCCGACGACGGCCGTGCCGGCCGCGCGGAGCGGTGAACCGGCCGGGGAGGGGGCCGCGATCGCCCTGGTGGTACCGGAGCGGCATTCGTACCTCTACGAGACCCTGCACGGCGCCAGGACGGCCCTGGAGGAGGCCGGGGCACGGATCGCCCTGCACATCGCCCCGCAGATGGCGGGGGCCGAACGTCCGCAGGTGGAACGGGCGCTGGCAGCCGGAGTGCGCGGCCTCCTGATCGCCCCCCGGTGGCGCAGCGCCGCCGGCGAGGAGGCGGACTACGGCTGGCTCGCCGAGGTGGGGGTGCCGACGGTCCTGATGGAGCGGCGGCCTCGTCCCGGCAGCGCGCTGCACGCCGTGGACACGGTGTGCTCCGACCACTGGTACGGGATCCACCTGGCCGTGGACCATCTGGTCTCGCTCGGCCACCGGCGGCTCGTCCTGGCCGCCAGGAACGACAGCCCGACGGCGCGGTCCATACGGGCCGCGTTCGCCGAGATCGCGTCCGCGCGGCCGGAGGTGGAGGACTGGTCGGTGGTGCTCAGCTCCCCGAACGCCGGCCCGGGCGAGCCGGGCTCGCGGGAGGAGGTCCCCGACCTCGCGGCGCTGCTGCGGGAGCGGGGCGTGACCGGGGCCGTCCTGCACGGCGACGAGGACGCGCTGATGCTGGTCCAGCGACTGGCGGAGAGCGGGATCCGGGTGCCGAGGGACTGCTCCGTGGTGGCGTACGACGATGTCGTCGCGGCCCTGGGCAGCACGGCCCTCACCGCGGTGGCACCGCCGAGGGCCGAGATCGGCCGGGCCGCGGCCGAGCTGCTCCTGTACCGACTGGGCCACCCCGCCGGCACCACCGGTCCTGCGCGCAGGACGGAGCTGCTCCCCCGGCTCGAAGTGCGCGGATCGACCGGTGAGTTGTCCCGACCGACAGACTGATCGTTTGAACACTTCAAGCTTCTTTTGATCGATCTATTGACCACTATCGATCAGCCGATCAGTATTCCCCGTGTCTCGAATCAGGAGCCGCGGGAGGCGCACATGCCTGGTCGACAGAGCCGTCGATCCGTGCTCGCCACGATCGCCGCACTGCCTCTGACAGGCGCACTCAGCGCCTGCGGAGGCGGTGGCGGAGACACACGATCGGGCGGTACGAGCAGTACCGGCAGGACCGTAAGCAGCAGGACCGGCAGGAAGACGCGGATCACCTTCTGGTCCGCCCTGCGGGGCAGTCAGGAGGTCGTGGACGCGTTCAACCGCGGGCACGACACCATCGAGGTCGATTACCAGCAGGTCCCCTCCGGGGCCCAGGGCGGCTACGCCAAGCTCAGCAGCGCCGCACGGGCCGGAAACGCCCCGGACGTCGCCACTCTGGAATACCCCCAGGTCCCGGGCTTCGCCATCGACGGTGTCTGCCGCGACATCACGGATCTGGTCGGCGAAGGGCTGCGCGCGAAACTGCTGCCGCAGGCCCTGGGACTGACCACCTTCGAGAAGCGGGTGTTCAGCGTCCCGCTCGACATAGAGCCGATGGTGCTGCACTACCGCACCGATCTCTTCGAGCGGTACGGGCTGACCGCGCCGCGCACCTGGGAGGACTTCGAGGACGCGGCGAGGACCGTGCGCGGCAGGAGCGGCGACCGTCGGATGGCGCTCTTCCCGACGGACGGTGACACCCATCTCGCCGCGTTCGCCTGGCAGGCCGGGGCCCAGTGGTTCGACACGGCGGGCGGCGCCTGGAACGTCTCGCTCGCCGATGCCCCCACCCGTCGTGTGTCCGCCTTCTGGCAGCGGCTGACGGACCAGGACCTGGTCTTCATGAACGCCGTGGAGAGCCGGCAGAGCGATGTCCAGATCGGCGACGGTCTGGTGCTCAGCAGGCTCAGCGGCGCGTGGGACGCCGGCGCGCAGATGAAGGCCCGCCCGGCTCAGAAGGGCAGGTGGGCCATCGCGCCGCTCCCCCAGTGGGATCCTGCCGACCCGGGTGTCGGGACCCATGGCGGCTCGACCTTCGCGGTCACCAAGGACAGTGCGCACCCGGAGGCCGCGATGGAGTTCATCGAGTGGCAGGTCTCGCATCCGGACGCGCTGCGCGCCCGGCTCTCCAGCGGCGCGAGCAGCCAGTACCCCGCCGCGCCCGGGCTCGTCGATGTGGGCCGCAAGGCCTTCGACCGCGCCTACTACGGCGGCCAGGACATCTACACCCTCTTCGAGCAGGAGGCGCACAAGATCCGCCCGGGCTGGACCTGGGGCCCCCGGATGACGGCCACCGGCAAGATCATGAAGGACGGACTGGCGCGGGCCAGCGGAGGCCAGGGTTCCATCCTCGGGGCGGTGCGGTCGGCGCAGGAGGGCACCATGCCGGACCTCAAGGCACTCGGCCTCTCCACCACCCGGCGCTCCACCTGACCGGCGTTCCGCATCCCGTTCCCAGCAGCAGAGAGGCAGGTGACACCCATGACCAGTACCGCCCCCGTGTCCGTACCGGCGGACGCCACCGCTCGGCCGTCACCGAAGAGGCCGGCCGCCGCCGCGCCGGCACCAATGGCCCGCAGGTCCGCCCGGCGGCGTGAACTCGGCGCCTGCGGCGTCCTGATGACACCCTTCTTCGTCCTTCTGGTGACCGTCTTCCTGATCCCGGTCGCCACCGCCGTCTACCTGAGCTTCTTCAGCGACGACCAGCCCGGGCTCGGCTTCGGCCCCGAGCGGACGGTCTTCGCCGGTCTCCGCAACTACACCGCCGTGCTTGCCGACCCGACGTTCCTCGGCGGCCTCGGCATCGTCGCCCTGTACTGCGTGGTCTACATCCCGCTGATGGTGATCGGTGCCCTGGTGCTGGCACTGCTGCTGGACTCGGGCGTGGTCCGCCTGCGGGGCACCGTCCAGCTCGCACTGTTCCTGCCGCACGCCGTGCCGGGCATCATCGCGGCCCTGATCTGGCTGTATCTGTACACCCCAGGCATCAGCCCGGTCATCGACCTGCTCGGCAGGGCCGACATCACCATCGACTTCCTCGGGGTGCACACGGTGCTCCCGTCCATCGTGAACATCGCGCTGTGGAGCAACCTCGGCTACAACATGGTCGTGTTCTACGCCGCCCTGCAGGCGGTCCCCCGCGAGGTGATCGAGGCGTCGGTAGTCGACGGCGCGGGCCCCGTCCGCACGGCCCTCCAGGTCAAGGCCCCGCTGGTGAGGTCCTCGATCGTGATGGTCGCGATGTTCACCCTCATCTTCGCGCTCCAGCTCTTCACCGAACCGATGCTGCTGAGCCAGTCGACCCCGATGATCAACTCGCGCTTCTCGCCCAGCATGTACATCTACGACGCCGCCTTCACCCGCAACAACTACGGTCTCGCGGCAGCCGCCTCGGTCATCCTGCTCCTGTGCACGATCGCCCTCTCCTACGGCGTCACCCGCTGGACCAACCGCGCCAACGCTGCCGAGGAGGGCGCCCGATGAGCGCGTCGACCGTATCCCGCACCGCCTCGCCCCTGCGGCCCCGGCTCCTCGGACGCTCAGTCGTCAACCTCGTGGTCTTCGTTTCGGTGCTGTACACCCTGCTGCCGGTGCTGTGGCTGGTGCTCGCCTCCGCCAAGAACAGGGACGCGCTGTTCAGCAGCGACTTCCTGTCGCTGACCGACTTCTCCTTCGTGCAGAACATGAAGGACCTGTTCGCCATGGACGGCGGGCTGTACGGACGGTGGTACGGAAACAGCCTGCTGTACGCGGTACTCGGCGCGGCGCTCGGCGCCCTGATCAGCGTCGCGTGCGGCTACGCCTTCGACAAGTACCGCTTCGCCCACAAGGAGAAGCTGTTCGGCATGGTGCTGGCCGCCGTCATGGTGCCGCAGACGGTGCTCGCCCTGCCGCTCTACCTGATGGCCTCCTCCACCGGTCTCGTGAACACCTTCTGGGCGGTCTTCATCCCCGTCCTGTTCAATCCGTTCGGGGTCTACCTCGGCCGGATCTTCAGCCAGGGGTACGTGCCCGACGAGGTGCTGGAGGCCGCGCGGATGGACGGCGCGGGCGAACTGGCCGCCTACTTCCGGGTGGCGCTCCGCATGCTGGGGCCGGGGTTGGTCACCGTCTTCCTCTTCCAGCTCACGGCCATCTGGAACAACTTCTTCCTGCCCATGGTGATGCTCTCCGACCAGGACCTGTATCCGGTCAGCCTCGGCCTGTACTCCTGGAACAGCGCCGCGTCCGTGTCCCCCGAGTACTACCCCGTCGTCATCATGGGCTCACTGCTCGCGGTGCTGCCCCTGATCCTCGCCTTCGCCCTGCTCCAGCGCTTCTGGCGGTCCGGACTGACGGCGGGTGCCGTCAAGTAACCGTGCCGCCCCGCCCGGACCACCGCACAGGAGAACCATGCCCAGCACTCCCCCCGCCCACCGCCGGCCGCGCGCCGCGCTCGCCATGGGAGCGGACGCCGCAGCCGCGGTGCTCTCCCCCGACTCCCTGGCGGCGCTGGCCGGGGTGTGCGCCCTCGCACCCGTGCCCGCGATCGACGACTTCACGACCGGTGAGGCCCGGGCCGTACTCGCGGACACGGAAGTCCTGATCACCGGCTGGGGCTGCCCGCCGATCCACGCGGGGGTCCTGGACGCCGCACCCGCGCTGCGGGCCGTCGTGCACACGGCGGGCACGGTACGCGGCCATGTCACCGACGCCTGCTGGGACAGGGGCATCGAGGTGTCGTCGGCCGCGGCGGCCAACGCGCTGCCCGTCGCGGAGTACACCCTGGCGATGATCCTGCTGTCCGGCAAGCGGGTCCTGGAGCGGGCCCGCGACTTCCGGGCCACCCGCATGCGCGACGCCTGGCTCGCCACCCCGCCCGACGTGGGCAACTACCGCCGCACGGTGGGCATTCTGTCCGCCTCCCTGATCGGCCGACGGGTCATCGAGCTGTTGCGCCCCTACGACCTGCGGATACTGCTCCACGACCCGTACGTCACGG
This sequence comes from Streptomyces sp. NPDC060209, assembly GCF_042728155.1. Classification (NCBI taxonomy): domain Bacteria; kingdom Bacillati; phylum Actinomycetota; class Actinomycetes; order Kitasatosporales; family Streptomycetaceae; genus Streptomyces; species Streptomyces sp. NPDC060209. Next base: position 3,493 of record NZ_JBHWZS010000140.1, on the reverse strand, counting down.
ACGAGGAGGCCGCCGGGCTCGGCGTCCGCCCCGTCACCCTGGCCGAGCTCTTCGAGGAGAGCGACGTGGTCAGTGTCCACACACCGCTGCTGCCCGCGACCACGGGGCTGGTCAGCCGCGGACTCCTCGCCTCGATGCGGCCCGACGCCGTCCTGATCAACACCTCACGGGGCGCGGTCGTCGACCAGGACGCCCTCACCGACGTACTGCGGACGGACCGCATCCGGGCGGTGCTCGACGTCACCGACCCCGACCCGCTGCCTGCGGACCATCCGCTGTGGGACTGCGACAACGCGATCATCACCCCTCATCTCGCGGGGTCCCAGGGCAACGAACTGCGGCGGCTGGCCGATCTGGCCGTCGGCGAGGTCGCCCGCTGGGCAGCGGGCGAAGGCTTCGCACATCCCGTACGACGCGAAAGGCTGGCATTCCTCGCATGACCTCCACCCCCTTTCAACTCCCCTCCGAGGACCGCACGACGAGCCCGTACACCGGCTACACCAGGGCCCACTGGGAGGCAACGGCGGACGGACTGCTGGACGCCGCCTGGAAGTGGGCGACCCCCGGCCGGGCCCTCCTCGACCTGCCGGGCCGTCCCTCGCGCTCCGGGGTCAGGTCCGACGGCCTGGAGGGCTACGCCCGTACGTTCCTCACCGCCGCCTTCCGGGTCGCCGGCGCGGAGGGCAAGGACCCGCACAACTGGCTCGAGCGGTACGCCGACGGGCTCACCGCAGGTACCCGCACGGCCGGACGGGACGACGCCGAGTCCTGGCCGTTGATCCTGGACCACACCGTGTTCGGCCAGCCGATGGTGGAGTCGGCCTCGGTGGCGATCGGGCTGCGGCTGACCCGGCCCTGGCTGTGGGACCGGCTCGACGCCGCCACGCAGGACCGGGCCGAGGAGTGGCTGCGCGGCGCCCTGCGGCACACGCCGGCGCCCAACAACTGGTACCTCTTCCCCTTCTCCGTCGCCGGGTTCCTCGAGTCGGTCGGCCGGGGCGACGCGGAAACGGCCCGGGCCCGGCAGCGGGCGCTCGACCTGCTGGAGGTCTGGTACCGCGGCGAGGGCTGGTACGCAGACGGGGACGGGCGCGCCTTCGACCACTACAACGGCTGGGCGCTGCACCTGTATCCCGTACTGGACGCATATCTGTCGGGTGACGCGGAGCTGTCCGCGCACTACGGCGCGCGGCTGACCGAGCATCTGGAGAGTTTCTCGCTGATGTTCGGTGCGGACGGCGCTCCGCTGCACTTCGGGCGCTCCCTCAGCTACCGCTTCGCGGCGGGCGCGGCGGTCGGGATGGGTGCGGTGTCCGGGCACACCCCGTTGGCTCCGGGGGTCTCGCGCCGGCTGATCAGCGGCTCGCTGCGGTACTTCCTGGAGCGCGGTTCGGCCGGGGACGACGGTCTGCTGAGCCTGGGCTGGCACGGTCCGCACGACGCGACGCTCCAGGTGTACTCCGGTCCGTCCTCTCCGTACTGGGCGTCGAAGGCCTTCGTCGCCCTGCTCGCGCCGGCGGAGCACCCGCTGTGGACGGAGGACGAGGAGCCCGCACCGAGCGAGGGCCCGGACCGGGTGCTGTCGCTTCCGTCGCCGGGACTGCTGGTGCAGTCGACGCGGGCGGACGGCATCGTGCGGCTGCACAACCACGGCAGCGACCATGTCCGGCCGCACGAGGCCGAGACCGCGGACATCTCCGACCCGCTCTACGCCCGCCTCGCGTATTCCACGGCCACCGGTCCCACGGCGTCCGCGAACACGGCGGACAACCATCTCTCGCTACGGATCGCCGGCTCCCGCAGCAGCCGTGTCCGCATCCACCCGCTGGGCGCGGGCCACGGCGAGGGCTGGGGCTGGGCAGCGTCCTGGCACTGCCCTGTCTTCCCGGACGGCCCGCCGACCTGGCCGGGTCTGCGGGTGGAGAGCGTGACCGTCGTCCGGGGGCGGTACGAACTGCGGGTCCACCGGATCCTGGGCGCACCCGCCGGGGCGCGGGCGGAGCAGACGGGCTGGGCGACGGCCCCCGAGGGCCCGGCGCGTTCCGCGCTGCACGGACTGCACGGCTGGGCGGACCAGGAGGACGTACGGGCCCCTCAGGGCACTGCGTTCACCCGGTGGGCGGTGCTGCCCCGGCTGGGTGCCGACGTGGAGGGAACCGACGTACTGGTGGCACTCGCCTCGCTCACCGCCGAGCCGGACGCCGGCCCTCTCGCCTCGGCGGTGAGTGGGGTGGACGTCAACGGGGAGTCGGTCGCGGTGCGCTGGGCCGACGACGGTTCGACGACCCGCATCGCCTTCGCGCCGCTGGAGGTCGCCCACGGACTCTGACGGCCTGAGCCGGGGATTCGACGGCAGTCGGCGGCAGCCTTTCGAGGTTGCCGCCGACTGCCTTGTCTTGTCCGCTTCGCCCGCAGAAGGCCCGTCGAGCGGTCGCGACGGAAACAGAATGCGTCGGGCGCATTAACAGAGAACTGCGGAATCGGTAATGCAGTGCGACTGTTGTCGATTCCTCGCAGAACCCCCTCAATTCCTTTCCGAAACTCACGCCACACAGTTACGCTGAGGCCGCTTCGCCGAGTGGCGCAGCAACTGCCGAAACGCCCAGGGAGGGGCGTGGGCCGCAGTTTCCGGGGGTGTGGGAAATTCAGGAACGGTCTCGCCATGCGCGGCTTTCGGGTTGACGGTGCGCGCCTGTCGGAACCAGCTGTTCATTCGGCGGATCACCCGACGAGCCGACCGGAATCCGTCGCGGATATTTCCTCAGGCCCCGGAATTCCTTTTGACGACAAGTGAGGAAGACCTGTGCGACGCATCACGTCCGTTTTTCTGTCCCTGAGTGCCATCGTCGCGGCCTCCGCGCTGGCCGCGTCCCCGGCCGGAGCCGCACCGCGGGCAGACGGACCGGTCGCCGTACCCAGCGGATGGACGGCGGTGGACGGCGCCGAGCTGGCGCGCATCGCCGAGGGCACGGACACGCGGCAGGCCCCGTTCGCCGCCGGTGAGGGAGTCTCCACCGCAGCCGCGGAAACCGAACTCGTGGCCCTGCAGTCGGCCCGCAACGCGCAGTTCGTCGCCACCGAGGTGAACTACGCCGCTCCGAACACCGGTGCGCTGCGGGCCCGCTCCCTCGAAGTCGGCGGCTCGTGGGAGGGCTTCGCCTTCGAGTGGGACGACACCTCCGCGACGTTCGCCATGAAGTCGCTGGCGAACAACCGCTACGTGGCGGTCGAGAAGAACTACACCGGCAGCGCGCAGAACGTGCTGCGTGCCCGTTCCACGAGTGTGGGCGGCTGGGAGCGGTTCGTCCTGTACTACAACGAGGTCCTGGACCGCTATGCGCTCCAGTCCACGCTGAACGGGCTCTTCGTCGCCATGGAGAACAGCTACACCGGATCGCTCCAGTACGCGCTGCGCGCACGCTCCACAGACATCACCGGAGCCTGGGAGGAGTTCGTCATCTACGACCTCGGCGTCTGACCTGAGGGCTGTCCC
>NZ_JBHWZS010000139.1:15072-21151 GCF_042728155.1 Streptomyces sp. NPDC060209 | reverse complement strand
GGCTGAAAGTGACCCAGGCCACACGTTCTGTCGAGCGGGACGGCGCTCATTTGGTTAGTCTTAGGTGAACGGACGCCACCAAGGGATCCACGAAACTTCCTCGGCCGTCCTGGGACAGGTCTGTAAGCAGTCCGACGTCCCACCCCGTACCGGCGCCACCGCGACCGAACTGTTTCTGCCCCTGCCCCCGCAGAGGGCGGTCGACACGGTTCTCACAGCCGCAGCGTCGCCACCGCCCCGGGGTAACGCGACACAAAGGAGTCCGCGGTGACACCTGAAATGACCAAGACCGAGACGCACCCGGCCGAGCTGTCCGGAGAGCGGGCCCGCCGGCCCGAGAAGCTCCGGAACATCGAGGTCTGGGCCAGGTCGGCACCGATCAGGCTGGCCGGCTACGAGGATGATCTGGCCGAGCCGCACATCCTGCCCGGCATCGACTGATCACCCGTACCGGTTCGAGCAGCGCCTCGGTCCCTGCCCCCGTCTCCCGACGGGGGCAGGAGCCTTTTCACCGGCTGCCCTCATCGTTCCCCGGGGCGCGTCCGCCCGGCCGTAGCGGAACGGGCCGGGCCACCGGCCTCATGAAGTCCCGTACATAGGTCCGGCGCCACCAGCAGCCGGTGGCCCGCAGCTCCTGCCAGTCCGTGTACCAGTAGTGGAATACCCGGGCCCGGATGTGGGCGGGCGGGCCGCCGGGGAACGGGTTGTGTCGCAGGAGCCGCAAGGTGTCCCGGTCGCCCCGCAGCAGCCGCTCGACGAACGGTCCGAACCAGGCCCGGGCGTACGCGGGGGAGAGCGCCGCGAACCACATCATCCAGTCGAGCCGCAGATGGTACGGAGCGAACTGGCGCGGCAATCTGCGCGGATCGCCGGGCTTGCCCCGGAAGCCGTACTCGAGCCAGTGGGTCCCCTCGTGGATGACCGCCTCGCCGGTGCCCTCGACCACCACTTCCAGCCGCATCCTGCTGATGCTCCCGAAGGCTCCGTAGGTGTTGACCAGGTGCAGCGGGTCGAAGGACCGGTTCATCACCTGGCGGCGGGAGAGGAGATTGCGCGCCGGGCGATAGCTGAGCGCCAGCACGAGGGTGGTGACGGCGATGACCACCACCTCGTACCAGAGGGGCGCTCCCGGCTGTGCGGGTGGCGGGCCGGCGATCAGCGACCAGTCGACCGCGGCGAGGGCCAGGACGATGGTCAGCCAGTTCAGCCAGGCGAAGTTTCCGGACAGCACCAGCCACAGCTGGGTGACCACCATCAGTCCCGCCGCGACGCTCGCCACCGGCTGCGGGGTGAACAGCAGGAACGGCACCACGAGCTGGGTGACGTGGTTGGCGGCGACCTCCACCCGGTGCGCCGGCTTCGGGAGCCGGTGGAAGAACCAGCTGAGCGGTCCCGGCATCGGCTGGGTCTCGTGGTGGAAGTCCAGACAGGTCAGCCGCCGCCAGCACTCGTCCCCCCGGATCTTGATGAGGCCGGCGCCGAACTCCACCCGGAAGAGCAGCCAGCGCAGCAGCCACAGAACCAGCACCGGGGCCGCGGTGTCGGCGTTGCCGAGGAACACGGCGAGGAAGCCGGTCTCCAGCAGGAGCGACTCCCAGCCGAAGCCGTACCAGACCTGGCCGACCTGGACGATCGACAGGTACAGCACCCAGGGCATGGCCCACAGGGCCATCGCGGCCCCGAGCGGGACGTACGCGTCCAGGCCTGCCAGGAGTGCGAGAGACACCGCCGCGCCCGTCCAGGCGGCCAGCGCGAAGAAGCGGTCCGAGTAGTGCAGCCGGAACAGGCCGGGAGCGGCCCGCCACGAGGTGTGCCGCAGGAGGTCGGGCACGGGGAGCATGCCCCGGGAGCCGATCAGTGCCCGGAACTGGAGCGCTGCGGCGACGAACGCGACCAGGTACACGACGGCCAGTGATCGTTGGAAGATCAGCCTGCTCAACCAGTAGCCGTCTGCGGTGAACCACTCCATCGCCTCCAGTATCCGGCGTACCCCGCTCGTCAGGCGGCCGACACGGTCCGGCGAAGCACATTTCCCAGCCGGCGTGCGTACCAGTGCTGGGCGAGAGGTACGAGAGGACCGGCGAGCCGCGCGTACCAGGAGGCGGGCCGTGAGAACGCCATCACGGTGAACCAGACGGTTCCGTCGTCCGCCAGCTCCACGACGAAGCTCTCCTCACCGCATTCGGGGTGTCGCGCCAGGGTGCCGTAGGCGAAGCCGGTGCGGTTGCTCCCGTACTCCGTCCAGACGATCTCGCAGGGGGCGGCGATGCGGAGCCTTCCGATGCCCGCCGACACGTCGACGGCGATTCCGGCTGCCGCCCGTGCGGCGGAAGCGTTCACGCGTGCCCCTGCCGCGCGGTGCATGCGCCACTCGGTGACGGCGGCTCCCGCGGTCTCGAAGTCCGCCCGGCCCCTGCCGACTGCGGCACGGTGGTGCAGATGGTTGTAGCCGTCCGGGAGAGGTCCGAGCCTGGTGGCTCCGACCTCGGGGTACGTCAGGGTGCTCATGCGGTCCTGCCTTCCGGGTGGGTGAGGTCCTGGAGCCGGCGCCGGGCGAGCAGCGCGCAGAGCGCGAAGCCCAGCGCGTTGCCGAGCCCGTGCGTGGCCGCCATCCAGGTCAGGGTGGGGTGCGGCAGTCCGGTGGCCTCGCCGAGCGCCCAGCTCAGCGCGAGCACCATCGTCACCGCAAGCACGCCGGCCGAGACGGCGAGCAGGACACGGGTGAGACGCTCCCCTCCGGCGACGCGGACCGTGCGCCAGGTCAGGAGGGCGACCGTCCACATCCCGGCGGTGAGCACGAGCGCCCCGGCCAGCTCGGTCCAGTCCCCGATGAAGTAGCCGAAGAGGACGAGCAGAGTGCCGAGCGGCACGCTCAGGGCGGCGAACCGGCCTGCCGCGCCGTCCTCGGCCCGGCAGACGAGACCGGCGACGAGGGCGGCGGCGAAACCGGCGAAGTGGAAGTGGGGCACGGTCAGCGCCAGGATGCCGAGCCCGAATCCGAACAGTTCGTGGCCGGAGCGCTCGGCGACGAGGGCGAGCGCGGCGACCGACGGAGTGACCAGCGCCGTGAGCAGCGCGGCCTCCACCGGGCGTGCGCTGCGTGTACGGGCGAGGCGCCGGGGTGCGTGGCCGGCGAGGAGCAGTGTCCCCAGCGCGTAGCAGAGGGCGAGCGCGGTGGCGGTGCCGCCGCGTGGCAGCCACAGGGACAGGGCGCCGGGCACCGCGAAGAGCGGCCACAGGCGCCGTACGCGGTCGAGCGCGGGGTCGCCGACGAGCCCCAGGCCCAACGGAACGATCACCAGCATGCCCAGCATCACGATCAGGCCGACCAGTACGGACATCGTGCCCACCCCGTCCACGCATACGAGAACCGGTGAATTGAACATGTTCAATTCGTGTCGTGCTGAGCATAGAGGGCGCCTTGAACGCGTTCAAGGCGTCAGTTCGGTCGAGGAATCGGACAAATAATGGCAGAGTGGCGCATATGGATGATCGGGTAGCGGGTGCCCTGTCACTCCCGGACGACTGGCCCGCCCACCCGGACCTCAGCCTCGCCCTGAACCGAATGGGCAGCTTCGACTGGGATCTGGACAGCGGACTCATGCACATGGACGAGCCCGCCCTCGATGTGTTCGACCTGCGCGCCGATGAGTACGACGGCCATCCGGCGGCGCTCGCCCAGCGAGTTCCCGCCGACGAGGCGATCCGGCTCGACGGCATGGTCTCGGAGGCGCTCAAGAGCGGCCGCAGCAACTACGGCGCGTACTTCCGCAGGACACAGCGGGACGGCTCCCTCTGCTGGACCCACACCCAGGGGTTCATCCGCCGCGACGGCACCGGGCGGCCCCGCCGCATCATCGGGATCATCCGTGACGCCACCCAGGAGCTGGCCGAATCCACCGCCCGCCGGACCGTCGACGAGGAGCGGCGGCGCCGTACCAGCCTGGTCGAGGGCACCACGGCGGCCCTGGCCCATGCCCGGACGGTCAAGGACGTCACCGACGTGCTGAAGAGCTCCCGGGGTCTGGCCAACCTGGGTGCCACGAGCCTCGTCATGGGGCTGCTCGAGTCCGGGCGTATCCATCTGGTGGCGGACGGTCCCGAAGGGGCGTTCGTGCAGGGCACCCGCTACACCCGGACCGATGAGCCCTATCCGATGAGCGAAGTGATCCGCACGCTCACGCCGCGTTTCATCGAGACACCCGAGGATTTCGCGACCTCGTACCCCATTCTGTGGCCGCACATCAGTCACCTCGGCATCACCGCCGCCGCCTACATGCCCCTCATCGCCCAGGCCCGCCCGATCGGCGCACTCGGGCTCCTCTACGGCAACAAGGCCGGCTTCACCAGCGACGAGCGGAACCTGCTGGTGGCTCTCGGCAGCTCGATCGCCCAGAGCCTCCAGCGGGCCATGCTCTACGAGCAGGAGCACGATCTCGCCGAAGGGCTCCAGCAGGCGATGCTGCCGCGCCGGATCCCCGACGTCCCCGGGGCCCAGGTCGCCGTCCGCTACCGCTCGGCACGGCTCGGCAGGGACATCGGGGGCGACTGGTACGACATCATTCCGCTGCCCGGTGGCCGGGTCGGCGCCGTCATCGGGGACGTCCAAGGGCACGACACGCACGCGGCGGCCGTCATGGGGCAGCTCCGGATCGTGCTGCGCGCCTACGCTGCCGAAGGGCACAGCCCGGCCACGGTCATGGCGCGGGCATCCGTCTTCCTCCACGAACTCGACACCGACCGCTTCGCCACGTGCACCTACGCCGAGGCCGACCTGACCACGGGAGTGGTGCAGCTGGTCAGGGCCGGGCACATCGACCCGGCCCTGCGCGGCGTCGACGGGAACTGCCGCAGACTGCCGGTCGACGGGGGGCTGCCGCTGGGTCTCTCCGCGGAATTCGGGCAGCTCGAATACCCGGTCAGCACCGTCGATCTGGACCCGGGCCAGACGCTGATCCTCTACACCGACGGGATGGTGGAGCTGCCGGGCACCGATCTCGACGAGGGCATGCGACTGCTGGCCGCGACGGTCCGCGACGGTCCGCAGGACCTCCAGAAGCTGGCCGACCGGCTCTGCGAGGTCGTCGACGAGCGCGGCGGCGAGGACGACATGGCGGTGCTGCTGCTGCGCCGTAACGCGGCCCACGCCCCCCACCCGGGCGGCCGGCTCCAGCAGCACGTCGCGCAGAACGATCCGGAGGCGCTGACGTCCGCACGCCACATGATCCGGGCGGCGGTGCGCGCCTGGGGAGCGAAGGGCCGGGCCGACGACGTCGAGCTCGCGGCCGACGAGATGATCACCAACGCGCTGATGCACACCGACGGGGGCGCCATCGTCACCATCCGGGTGCTCACCGGACCCGAACGCCGCCTCCGGGTCGACGTGGAGGACCGCTCCAGCGCGCTGCCGCGCCGCAGGGACGCGGGGGAGTCCGGAGTCTCGGGCCGCGGGCTCATGCTCGTCGACCGTCTGGCCGACGTCTGGGGAGTGGAGTCCCGGGGCAACGGAAAATGCGTGTGGTGTGAATTCCTCATCCCGGAGCACCGGTAGCGCCGTGGCCGAGGCCGCGCGAGACTGTAACAGTACGTAACATGTCCTTACTTGACCGTAACCGACGCTGCGGGATTGACTGCGATCCCGCCGTTCCGCTGTCGACGACGCGAGGCCCCGTTGAGTACCGAGCTTCTGGCACCTCTTGATCTGGCTTTCTGGCACCTCGAATCCGATGCCCATCCGATGCATCTCGGCGCACTCGCGGTCTTCGACCGGGCCCCCGGCGTGGCCGCGGAGGAACTGCTCGAGCTGCTCGGAGCCCGGGCGGCCGCCATTCCCCGGCTACGGATGCGGGTCCGTGACGTCCTGCTGCCCGTCGGCGGCGCGGCATGGTTCACCGACAAGGACTTCGACGTGCAGCGGCATGTCAGGCGGGTCGTGCTCCCCGAGGGCGATTTCCTGGCGGAGGCCACCCGGCTCGCCGGTGAACTCATGGAGCGGCCGCTCGGGCGGGGCCTGCCGCCCTGGCAGATGTACCTCCTCGACAGTCCGGGTGGAGGCACGGTAGGCTGAAGCGTGAGTCTG
>NZ_JBHWZS010000139.1:0-15062 GCF_042728155.1 Streptomyces sp. NPDC060209 | reverse complement strand
CGTTCGCCGTACTCGTGAAACTGCACCACGCACTCGCCGACGGGATGCGGGCCGTCGCCATCGGCGCCGGCATCTTCGACCAGATCGCCTCCGCCGGTGCCGGCCGCGGCGCCGTCCGCCGCCGGACACCTGTGCCGCCCCGCTCCTGGCTGCCCGGCCCGTACGAGGTGGCGGGCATGGCGATGGACCGGCTCGGGGAAGTCGGCCGGGCGCTGGGGGTCGGCGCCTCCGTCGTACGCGCCAGCCGCCTCGATCTGCGCGCCACCACGGCCCTGACCGCGCGCTCCAGCGGCACGCGCCGGCTCGCCACCGCAGAGCTCGACGCCGAAGCGGTCCAGCGCATCCGGCGCACCGAGGGCGGCACGGCCAACGACGTGCTGCTCGCCGTGGTCGCCGGTGCGCTGCGCCGCTGGATGCTCGCACGCGGCGAGTCGCTCCCCGGCGCCGACCCGCGCGCCCTGGTCCCCGTCTCCCGGCGCCGGCCCGGCGGGGCGGCCACGGGCAACAAGCTCTCCGCCTACCTCCTCGGTCTGCCCGTCGGCGAGCCCGACGCCCGTGAGCGGCTGCGTCTCGTGCGGACGGGCATGGTCCGCAACAAGGCGGCCGGGCCGCTGCGCGGCGCGGGTGCCGTCGCCGTACTCGCCGACCAGCTGCCCGCGCTGGCCCACCGGTTCGGAGCACCACTGGCGGGGAACGCGGCCCGGATGCTCTTCGACATCCTGGTCACCAGCGTGCCCCTGCCCCGCTCGGCACTCTCGCTCGGCGGCTGCCCGCTGCGCGCCGTCTACCCCATGGCGCCACTGGCCCGCGGACAGTCGCTTGCCGTCGCCCTGTCCACGTACGGCGGACGGGTGCAGGTCGGACTGGTCGCCGACGGGAAGGCGCTGCCGGATCTCGACCGGCTGGCCTCCGCGGTCCACGAAGAGCTGCACGACCTGCACACACTCGTGCCCACGGTGCCCGCGCCGGCGTGAGGGCCGATCCGCCGGATCCTGTTGACGCGGCCGATTGATCCGATGAATAGTCCTCTACGGACCATCGAGGATCACCGGCGGGGGCGGCAGGGGCATGCGGCGCATCAGGCTCGGAAGCAGCGCGGTCGAGATCACCGAACTCTCCTTCGGGGCAGCGGCCATCGGCAATCTCTTCACGGCGGTCGACCCGGGGCAGGCCGCCGCCGCCGTCGACGCGGCGTGGGACGAAGGTGTCCGCTACTTCGACACCGCGCCGCACTACGGCCTCGGGCTGTCCGAACGCCGCCTCGGCGACGCTCTGCGTGACCGGCCCCGCGACGCGTACGCGGTGTCCACCAAGGCAGGCCGCCTGCTCGAACCTCTCCCGCCCGCCGAGGCGGAGGCCCACGACGGACTGTCCGACGGATTCGCCGTACCGCACACCCACCGCCGGCGCTGGGACTTCAGCGCCGACGGCGTCCGCCGCAGCATCGAGGACAGCCTCGGACGCCTCGGCCTCGACCGGGTCGACATCGTCTATCTGCACGACCCCGACGACCACGGGGAAGCGGCCTTCCGCGAGGGTTACCCGGCGCTGGAGAAGCTGCGCGCGGAAGGCATGGTGGGAGCCATCGGCGTCGGCATGAACCAGACCGCGATGCTCACCCGCTTCCTGCGCGAGACCGACGTCGACGTCGTCCTCTGTGCCGGCCGCTTCACCCTCCTCGATCACAGCGCCCTGGACGAGCTCCTGCCGGAGGCCGCCGCCCGGGGCCGCGGGGTCGTCGTCGGAGGTGTCTTCAACTCCGGGCTGCTCGCGGACCCGCGCCCCGGCGCCACGTACGACTACGCGGCGGCCCCGGCGCCCCTCCTGGACAGGGCTCTGCGCATCCGGGCCGTCGCCGAAGGACACGGTGTCCCGCTGCGTGCCGCCGCCCTGCACTATCCGCTGGGCCACCCGGCCGTCGCCGGGGTCCTCGTCGGCACCCGCTCACCGGAAGAGGTACGGGACGCCGCAGCCCAGCTCCGCATACCGGTCCCGGACGCGCTCTGGGACGACCTGCGCGCGGAAGGGCTGCTCTGACATGACGCCCTTGCCGGTCATCGACGCCCACCACCATGTGTGGGACCTCGCGGTGCGCGACCAGGGCTGGATCACCGGCGAGGAACTCGACCCCATCCGCCGCACCTTCACCCTCGCCGACCTGGAGCCCGAGGCACGTGCCGCCGGGGTGGCCGCCACCGTCCTCGTCCAGACGGTCACCGTCGCCGAGGAGACCCCCGAATTCCTCGCACTCGCCGACGGGAGCACGCTCGTCGCGGGTGTCGTCGGCTGGACCGATCTCACCGCGCCGGACATCGCCGACACCCTCGCCGCGCTCCGCGCCCTGCCCGGCGGCGGCCGGCTCGTCGGAATCCGCCACCAGGTCCAGGGCGAACCCGACCCGGAGTGGCTGCTGCGCCCCGACGTCCTGCGCGGACTGCGGGCCGTAGCCACCGCCGGACTCGCCTACGACCTGATCGTCCGACCCCACCAGCTGCCCGCCGCGGTCCGTGCCGCCGCCCTGCTGCCGGAACTCACCTTCGTACTCGACCACGCCGGCAAGCCACCGGTGGCGCGGCGCACGACGCACCCCTGGGCCGACGGCCTGCGGGCGCTCGCCGCGCTGCCCAACACCGTCTGCAAACTCTCCGGCCTGGTCACCGAGGCGGACCCGCGGTCCTGGACCGTCGAGGATCTGCGCCCCTACGCGGACACCGTCATCGAGGCCTTCGGACCCGGTCGGCTGATGTTCGGCTCCGACTGGCCGGTGTGCCGGCTCGCCGCCGGGTACGCCGACGTCCTGGACACGGCACGCGAGCTGACCGGTGGTCTCGGGGTGGACGAACAGCGGTCCGTCCTCGCGGGCACCGCGCAGCGGGTCTACCGGCTGGAGGGCCCTGCCGTCTGAACACGCGCCGTGCATCCGGCAGGCATGCCCGGGGCCGTTGCGGCAGGCTGGAGTCATGCCTGAACTGCCGGAAGTCGAAGCCCTGCGGGACTTCCTCGACGACCATCTGGTCGGCAAGGAGATCGCCCGCGTCCTCCCGCTCGCGATCAGCGTCCTGAAGACGTACGACCCGCCGCCCACGGACCTGGAGGGCGCGACAGTGACCTCCGTGGCCCGGCACGGGAAATTCCTCGACATCACGGCCGGGCAGCTCCATCTGCTCATCCACCTCGCACGGGCCGGCTGGCTGCAGTGGAAGGACAGCTTTCCCACGACCCCGCCGCGGCCGGGCAAGGGACCGCTCGCCCTGCGGACGGTCCTCGCCGGCGGTGACGGCTTCGACCTGACCGAGATGGGCACCACCAAGCGCCTCGCCGTCCACCTGGTGCACGATCCGGCGGACGTGCCCGGGGTGGCACGTCTCGGGCCCGATCCGCTCGCGGACTCCTTCGACCGGGACGCGTTCGCGACGGTGCTCGCGGGGGCCCGTCGGCAGGTCAAGGGAGCCCTGCGCGACCAGTCGCTGATCGCGGGCATCGGCAACGCCTACAGCGACGAGATCCTGCACGTCGCGAAGATGTCACCCTTCAAGCTCACCACCGGCCTCGGCGACGACGACATCACGCATCTGTACGACGCGATGCGCACCACGCTCAAGGAAGCGGTCGAACGCTCCCGTGGCGTCGCGGCGGGCCGGCTCAAGGCCGAGAAGAAGAGCAGCATGCGCGTCCACGGCCGCACCGGGCAGCCCTGCCCCGTCTGCGGCGACACCGTGCTGGAGGTGTCGTTCAGCGACTCGTCGCTGCAGTACTGCCCCACCTGCCAGACCGGTGGCAAGCCCCTCGCCGACCGCCGGCTGTCCCGCCTGCTCAGGTAGCGGCCCGTTCACCGTCGCCGGCGGCCCTGCCGAGGAACGGCCCCGGGTGGCAGGCGGTGCGCGTATGCCACCAGGTGGGCCACCACGGCGCCGAGCTCGCGCACCTGGACCACGCACGCGGAACACTCCGTCAGATGCTCCTCGAAACGACAGGCGTCGGCAGCCTCCAGCACCCCGAGCGCGTAGGCTCCGGCGTCGCGGTGAAGTTCGATGGCGCGCATGTTCTCAGGTACGTGACGAACCCGTGAATCACTCATGTCGTAACCCCGCCGAAGCACCTAAACTCCGGCCTCATGCTGCGCGTACTCGCCGTCGACGACGAACAACCCGCCCTGGAGGAACTCCTCTACCTCCTGCGCGCCGATCCCCGTATCCGGAGCGCCGAGGGTGCCACGGGTGCCACCGAGGCGCTGCGCCGCATCGGGGGGGCCGTCGACGCCGGGCCCGATGACCCCTCGGCGATCGACGTCGTGTTCCTGGACATCCACATGGCCGGGCTGACCGGACTCGACGTCGCCCAGCTCCTGGCCGGTTTCGCCGCACCGCCGCTCATCGTCTTCGTCACCGCCCACGAAGGATTCGCCGTACACGCCTTCGACCTCAAGGCCGTCGACTACGTACTCAAGCCCGTCCGCCGCGAGCGTCTGGCCGAAGCCGTCCGCCGTGTCGCCGAGCAGGTCGGTGAGCGCTCAGCGTCAGTCCACGACGCGGCCGCCGACCAGGTCGCGGTCGAACTGGGCGGGGTCATCCGATTCGTGCCCGTCGACGACATCGCGTACGCCGAGGCGCAGGGCGACTACGCCCGGCTGCACACCGCGACCGGCAGCCATCTCGTCCGGATACCGCTCACCACCCTGGAGGAGCGCTGGCGCTCCCGGGGATTCGTACGCATCCACCGCCGCCATCTCGTGGCACTGAACCGGATCGACGAACTCCGGCTCGACGCCGGCAGCATGAGCGTCCGCATCGGGGACGCGGAGCTCGCGGTCAGCCGTCGCCACACCCGCGCCCTACGCGATCTCCTGATGCGGCAGACCGGCCGCTGACCTGGCTGTACCGGACGGCGGCCCTTCCCAGCCGGGCCCTGTGCCGCCTACACTCCGGGCCCATGTCCGCAGAGAGTACGCCCCGGCGCGAGGTGGTCATGGGCGAGCCCCGGCGGGTGCGTCCGCTGCCCCGCTACCGCGCCCAGTCGGAGATCGACGAGCAGACCGCCCTCGGCGGCGCCTACGTCCGTTCACTGATGCGCAGCCAGCTCCGTGCCGGACTCACCGTCTTCGCCGTGCTCGCCCTCGTCGCCGGAACCCTGCCCCTGGTCTTCGAGGCGCTGCACAGCAACGCCCTCGTCTGGGCGGTGCTCGGCTTCGCCACCTATCCGCCGCTCACCCTCGCCGCCTGGTGGTACGTGCGCAGGGCCGAGCGCAACGAGCGCGACTTCGCCAGACTCGTGGAAGGCCTCCCCGCACCGTGAGCGCACCCGGTCATCCGGCAGCGGTGGTGGCGGTCGCCCTCGTCGTCCTGGCCACCGTCCTCGTCGGCGGATTCGGGCTGCGGATCTCCCGTACGACCTCCGACTTCTACGTCGCGTCGCGCACCGTACGGCCGAGGCTCAACGCCGCGGCGATCAGCGGCGAGTACCTGTCCGCCGCGTCCTTCCTCGGCATCGCGGGCCTGGTGCTGGTGCACGGCCCCGACATGCTCTGGTATCCGGTCGGCTACACCGCCGGATATCTCGTGCTGCTGGTGTTCGTCGCCGCTCCGCTGCGCCGCTCGGGGGCGTACACGCTTCCCGACTTCGCCGAGGGACGGCTCGAATCACGGCAGGTGCGCCGGCTGGTCAGCGTGTTCGTCGTCGGCGCCGGCTGGGTCTATCTCGTGCCGCAGCTCCAGGGCGCGGGCCTCACCCTGAAGATCCTCACCGGTGCGCCCGGCTGGCTCGGCGACGTACTCGTCGCCTCCGTCGTGGTGGTGGCCGTCGCCGCGGGCGGCATGCGCTCGATCACCTTCGTGCAGGTGTTCCAGTACTGGCTGAAGCTCACGGCGCTGCTGGTGCCCGCTGTCTTCCTGGTGCTTGCCTGGCAGGGCGACGGGCGCCCCCGGGTCAGCTTCGACGAGCAGATCTCCGTCTTCCGGGCAGACCATCCGCTCTACGCGACGTACGGACTCATCGTCGCGACCTTCCTCGGGACCATGGGCCTGCCCCATGTGGTGGTCCGCTTCTACACC
The DNA here is from genome assembly GCF_042728155.1 of Streptomyces sp. NPDC060209. Lineage (NCBI taxonomy): Bacteria > Bacillati > Actinomycetota > Actinomycetes > Kitasatosporales > Streptomycetaceae > Streptomyces > Streptomyces sp. NPDC060209. Next base: position 9,015 of record NZ_JBHWZS010000139.1, on the reverse strand, counting down.
AGCCCCAACGGCCGCGACGCCCGCCGCACCACGGTCGCCGTCCTCGCCCTGGTCGGACTGTTCTATCTGCTGCCCCCGGTGTACGGGGCGCTGGGCCGCCTCTACGCACCCGAACTCATGCACGGTGGTGACGCCGACGCCGCCGTACTGCTGCTGCCCGCCCGGGTGATCGGCGGACTCGGTGGTGATCTGCTCGGCGCGCTCCTCGCGGGCGGCGCGTTCGCCGCGTTCCTGTCCACGGCGTCCGGGCTCACCATGGCCGTCGCAGGGGTGATCACCCAGGACGTCCTCCCCTCGCGGGGCGTACGGCAGTTCCGGCTGGCCACCGTCCTGGCCATCGCCGTGCCGCTGGCCGGTTCGCTGGTGGTCAGCCGGGTGCCGGTGGCCGACGCCGTCGGGATGGCCTTCGCGGTCTCCGCGTCGTCCTTCTGCCCGCTGCTGGTGCTCGGCATCTGGTGGCGGCGGCTCACCCCGCCGGGCGCGATAGCCGGGCTGCTGCTCGGTGGCGGCTCCGCGCTGCTGTCGGTCGCCATAACCGTCAGCGGCGCGGTGCGTCCGCCGGGCTGGCCGCACGCCCTGCTTGCCTGGCCCGCCGTCTGGTCCGTACCGGTCGGCTTCCTCGCGATGATCCTGGTCTCCCTGGCCACTCCGGGACGGATACCGCCCGGCACCAACGCGGCCATGACCCGCTTCCATCTGCCGGAAGCGCTGACCTCGGGGCGCGTGCGGTGACCGGGGCCGGGATCGCCGTCATCGCCGTGCTCGTCCTGCTGCTGTTCGGCACGGGCTTCCTGCTGGGCCGCACCGCCCGCCCCGTACGCATCAGCGACGTGGGCACGCCCGTCGAGCACGCCACCTTCGAGACCCTGCACACGGCCTCCCTGGCCGCACCCCCGCTGCGCGCAGGACTCACCGAGGAGAGCGCGCGCAGGTCGGCTCGCGGGCTGCGCTCGCTGCTGGGCACCGACGCCCTGTGCCTCACCGACCGCGACCGGGTGCTGGTGTGGGACGGCGAAGGGGACCACCACGGCAAGGACGTGATGCACCATGTCGAGGGGCTGCTCGCCAGCGGCAGGGACACCGCCTTCCACAGCGACTGCGGCGACCTCGACTGCCCGTTGCGCTGGGCCGTCGCCGTCCCGCTGACCGTCGACCACCGGGTGCTCGGCACGCTCGTCGCCTACGCACCCCGGGAATCGGCGGTGCTGGCCAGGGCGGCGGGGGAGGTGGCCCGCTGGGTCTGCGTACAGCTGGAACTGGCCGAACTCGACCGCTCCCGCACACAGCTCATCGAAGCCGAGATCAAGGCGCTGCGGGCACAGATCTCCCCGCATTTCATCTTCAACTCACTCGCCGCCATCGCCTCGTTCGTCAGGACCGACCCGGAGCGGGCGCGTGAACTGCTGCTGGAGTTCGCCGACTTCACCCGTTACTCGTTCCGTCGGCACGGGGAGTTCACCACCCTCGCCGACGAGCTCCACTCCATCGACCAGTATCTGGCGCTGGTACGGGCCCGCTTCGGCGAACGGCTGTCCGTGACCCTCCAGGTCGCCCCCGAGGTGCTTCCCGTCTCGCTCCCGTTCCTCTGTCTCCAGCCCCTGGTCGAGAACGCCGTCAAGCACGGCCTGGAGGGTGCCGTCATCCATCCCCGGCCTCTCGACACCGTCCGGGCGGGCGACGCCCCGATCCGTGTCACGATCAGCGCACTGGACGCGGGTGCCGAGGCCGAGGTCGTCATCGAGGACGACGGCGCCGGGATGGAGCCGGAGCGTCTCCGGCAGATCCTGCGCGGCGAGGGCGGCACCTCCACCGGCATCGGCCTGCTCAACGTCGACGAACGACTCCGCCAGGTGTACGGGGACGACTACGGACTCGTCATCGAGACGGGAGTCGGAGCGGGCATGAAGATCACCCTGCGGCTGCCCAAATACCGTGCGGGCGTACACGGTTCATGACTCGCTGACCGCCCGCCGCTCAGTACAGATGGACGGCCAGATGCCCCAGCGGCAGTCCCAGCTGCCAGGCCGGGGTCCACACCTGGGCCTCGCCCTCCTCGTCGTCGGCACCCGACGGATCCCAGGGCGGCGGGCCGATCGCGTCGAGGTCCGCGGCCAGCAGTTCGGTCTCCTCCAGCCACCGCCAGGCGGCCCGCGCAAGCGCGATGTCGGGGTCCCGGAGCCCGGCCGGAGGGGTCGGCCGCTCCAGCGCATCGAGACGCGCACAGACCCAGCGTCTCCAGGCGGCGCCGTACGCCGTGAGCAGCCGCAGCTCGTCCACCCGCGCGACGGGGAGCTCGTCGGCGACCGCACCGTCCGAGAGGAAGATCGTCAGGGCGAGCGCGTCGCGTCCCGCCCGGTACTCCAGGGTCGCCGGCTCCATCAGGTCGCCGGTCTCCAGTACTTCGTCGGCGATGTACTCGGAGTACATCCAGGCCATCGGGACCAGCAGCCCGCCCCCGCCGGTTCCCTCGTGATGTTCGGGACGCATCCCGTCTCGCCTCTTTCGTCGACTCGGCACCGGGCTACACGCAGCATTGAACCGGGGGCACGCGCCCCGCGTGGGCAGAAGGGCAGGATCCGTCTGGAGATTCGAGGTGCGATGACCGCCGACCGCGGCGACGACCCGCATGTACGGCAGCTGCTGGGCGCCTATGTGCTCGACGCCCTGGAAGCAGACGAGAGCGGTCGGGTCGCCCGGCATCTCCAGCGGTGCCAGACATGTGCCGCGGCCTATGTCGAGGTCGCGGACACGGTATCCCTGCTCGCGCTGCTCAGCGTGGACGACCTGCTGGAATAGCCGGGCAGATTGCGGCTCAGCAGCCGCAGCGCGTAGTACGAACGAGACTTGACGGTGCCCGAGGGTATGCCGAGGGCCTGCGCGGTCTCGCCCACGCTGAGCCCACGGAAATAGATCTGCACGAGCACCGCGCGGTGCTCGGGGCTGAGCGTCCTCACGGCCTCGCGCACATCGAGGGCGTGGACCGCCGAGTCCGCGGTGTCGTCCTGGGCGGGGGCGCTCTCCAGAACCGCGTCGCTGACCTCCGTCGGCCTGGCCTGGCGGGACCTGCGGGCGTCTATGGCCAGCCGCCGGGCGACGGTGAAGAGCCACGGGCGCATCGAGTCGTAGGGGGCGTCGAACGCCTCCGGGTGCTGCCAGGCGCGAACCAGAGTCTCCTGCAGCAGGTCCTCCGCCCGCTGCCGGTCGCCGAACGTCAGTCCCAGCAGGAAGTGGAACAGTGCGGGCCCGTGTTCCCGCTGCAGCTCCGCGAGGGCCCGCTCATCGGTTGTCGCAGTGGTCATCGTGAACGTCCTTTCCCGAAGAGGCCTCTGACGCCTCGCTCCCGCCTGGCGAATACGAACGCATCAGGGCGCGGGGGAACAGGCGGTGCACCGAGGTGTGCGCCGAGCGGTCGCACGGAGCGGCGAGTGGTGCGGTGAACGGTCGGCGGGCGGCGATACGGCCGATTCAGGTATTTCGACGCCTTTGCCCTTGACTCGCCAGTATGAATATATGTGTATTCGGATGGCCGAAATCATACGAACTGGGAGTCGTGCAGATGACGAAGCGCATCCGACAGGGCGCGGCGATCGCCGTCGCCGGTCTGCTCGCCACCGCAACAGCCTGTACCGGCCAGCCGTCGTCACCCCCCGGGTTCGCCGGGCGGCACCTCTCAGCCGAGCAGGGTGGGAACGGGGCGGGCGCCGGGGGAGCGGAGGGTGCCCGCACCTTCACGCTGCTGGCCTCGGGCGACATCCTGCCCCACTCCTCGATCATCGACCGGGCCGCGGCCGACGCGGGTGGCAGGGGCTACGACTTCCGCCCGATGCTCAAGGGCGCCGCTCCCGCGGTCTCGGGAGCGGATCTGGCCATCTGTCACATGGAGACGGTGTACGGGCAGAAGGGCGGTCCCTACACGGGCTATCCCTCCTTCAAATCGCCGCCCGAGGTGGCGACCGCGCTGCGCGCGACCGGCTTCGACTCCTGCTCGACCGCCTCCAACCACACGCTGGACGACGGCACCCAGGGAATCGGACGCACACTCGACGCGCTGGACCGTGCGGGCATCGCCCACGCTGGATCCGCACGCTCGGCCGAGGAGTCGTCCCGTCCGACTCTGCTCAGGGCGGGCAAGGGCAAGGACGCGGCGAAGATCGCCCACCTCGCGTACACCTATGGCACCAACGACATCCCGCTGCCCGACGGACAGCCCTGGGCGGTCAACCTGATCGACAAGGACCGGATCGTGGCGGACGCCAGAGCGGCCCGCGAGGCGGGCGCCGACGTGGTCGTCGTCTCCCTGCACTGGGGCACCGAATGGCAGGACGCCCCCGACGACGTCCAGCTCGGACTCGGTCGCGAACTCACGGCCTCCGGCACCGGCGAACGCCCCGACGTCGACCTGATCCTCGGCACCCACGCCCATGTCCCGCAGGCCTACGAGAAGGTCAACGGAACCTGGATCGTCTACGGCATGGGCGACCAGGTGGCCGGCGCCATGGTCAACCACGAGGGAGTGCAGGACCCGCGCGCCAACGAGAGCTCGATGGGCCGATTCACCTTCGAGCCGCCCGCGAAACCCGGGCAGCGATGGGCCGTCAAGAAGGCCGAATTCCTGCCGCAGTGGTTCGACCCCGAGGCGGCGCGTGTCGTCGGCCTGGACCCCAAGGCCTCCGTCCCGGCAGGGGAGGCCGGCCGTCTGCGCGAGATCCGCGACCGGATCCAGGGCATGGTCCTCAGCCGTGGTGCGGCCCAGGACGGCCTCGTCGCCGGGAAGTGACGCGCGGCACCCGGCCGGGTGCCAGGCGCGGCGGTGGCCGGTGCACCCGCCTTGTGTCACGGCATCCCCGGTGGCCGGCACGCCCACCGGGGGTCACGGCACGACGGTGACCGGCCAGCGACCGGCCTTCACGAGCCGGACCGCCACCGAGCCGATGAAGCGGTGCCCGGCGGACTCCGACGCGCCCACGATCACGGCGTCCGCCTTCAGCTCGTCGGCCGCCGTCACGAGCCCGTTGTACGGATCACCGCGGAACGTATGGAACTCCCAGCGGACGTTCCATATGTCCTTGAGACGCTCGGTCGCGGCCCTGATCTCGTTCACCAGCCCCTCGGCGACCTCTCCGGTGGCGTCGGCGACCGGGGCTCCCAGGGCGGCGCCGGCCGACATCACCGGCTGGACGTAGACGAGGGCGAGCATCGCGTTCTGCCGACGGGCGAGGCCCGCCGCGTACGCCGCGGCCCGCATCGAGGACTCGGATCCGTCGATGCCCGCGACGATCACCTTGGGGCCGTCCGTGCCGCGCTCGAACCGGTGTTGTTGCTGGTCTGTCACGGCCCCGAGGTTAGCCGCTCCCACCGCCCGCGCTCCGGGCGCCTCCGCAGGGCCCGGGACCTCCCCGCCGGATATCGCCGAGGCGCTCCATCCATCGGGTGTAAATCATCTGATATCCGGTGTCGACGACAAGGGCGGGCGCAACTCCGTGCGAGCAGTTGGTCATGAAGCATGATCAGATTCCAGCGGAAAGACGCACCCTGCTGCGCCTCGCCCTCGCGCTGGGGGCCGCCACCGCGGTGCACATGATCGCGGCGGATCCGGCCGGGACGCCCGCACGCCCCGGCGGTGAGCCGCCGGCTCCGGCAGCCGGACCTCCGGCGGGGGCGCAGGCCGGCCCCGGCAGCTACCGGCTGCGGCCCATGACCTCGACCACACCGCCCCGCTTCCGGCCCGCCCCGCCGCCCGTCCGTACCCGTCCGTTCGAGGAGCTGCCCGAGCTGGGGAGCGACGCCATGGTGCTCAGCTTCGACGACGGCCCCGACCCGCGCTACACCCCGGACATCCTGGCCACGCTCCGCAGATACGACGTCCGCGCGATGTTCTTCGTCTGCGGCGAGATGGCGGCCGACAACCGTGACCTCTTGCGCGAGATGGCCGACGACGGACATGTGGTCGGCAACCACACCTGGTCGCACCCGCTGATCCCGAAGCTCTCCCGAAGTGCGATCCGTGACGAACTCGGCAGCACCAGCGAGGTGATCGAGAAGGCGCTGGGCACACCGCCGCTCTGGTACCGGGCCCCGTACGGCGCCTGGAACCGCAGTTCCTTCGAGATCGGTGCCGCGTTGGGCATGGAACCGATGGCCTGGACCGTCGACACGCTGGACTGGACCACGCCGGGCACCGACACCATCGTCCGGCGGGTCAAGAAGGGCGCGGCGCCCGGCGTCGTGGTGCTGTCGCACGACGCGGGCGGAAACCGGTCCCAGAGCGTGGCCGCCCTGCGCCGGTATCTGCCCGCGCTCATCGAGAAGGGCTATCGTCCGACCGTCCCGCGCCGCGTCTGACGGCGGCGCCAGGTGTCCGCCCGGCTATCGCGTCTCGACCAGCCGGGCGAAGACCACCACGTTCCCGTCGTAGCCGGCGGCCTTCGTGTAACCACCGCCGCAGGTGATGACCCGGAGTTCGGCGTACCCGGTGTCGCCGTAGACCCGGGCTCCGGGGAAGTCGTTCTTGGCGAACACCTCGATGCCGTAGATCTCGAACACCGCGGTCCGGTTGTCGTAGCGGAGCACCTCGATCTGCTGGCCCTTGCTGAGGGAGCCCAGTCCGTAGAAGACCGCCGGGCCGGCCAGGTTGTCGACGTGACCGACCATCACGGAGGTTCCGCGCTGACCCGGTGCGATGCCGTTCTGGTACCAGCCGGCGAGGTTCGGGTCCTGGGCGGGCGGCGCCTCGATCCAGCCGGCCGGGTCCAGATTCACATCGACGACCGGTGCGTCGACCTCGATCGACGGAATCTGGATGCGCGCGGCGGGGGCGTACGCGAGCGGCTGGACGGGCTCGCCTTCGACCGGGGCGGACACCGTGGTGTCCCGGGGGCCTGCCACCGACGCTGCGGCGGCCGGCTGCGGCGGCCCGGGGGACGTCTCCACGCCGTTGCGCATGAGAGCGAGTCCGGTGAGCATCACCAGGGCGATCGCGCCCCACGGTGTGCGTCTGCTCCGCTCGGCGCCCCACTGGTCCCGGCCCATGGTTCTCCCTTCGTCGCGACACCGCCACGCTAGGCGGGGGTCCGTGCGGCGGCGATCAGGGAAGGGCGAACGGGTGGCGGCCGATCGGGCCTCGGTGGCGGCGTCTTCTCTTCGGAGTAATGAGCGGATAAAAGTTCTGACGGTCCGTGACCTGCGGCTCCGTCAGATTTCGGTCTCGGGCAACGGCGTGTCGGATCACCAGGGTGGAGCAGTACCGAAGTGCGACATCTGCGGTATCTGGTGAGGGTTCGTCATGGGACGCGTTCTCGTCGATTGATCCCGGAGGACAAGACTCCGGGGCGCTTCCCGCTGGAGGTTCAAAGATGCGTGCTTCACGCGCTCTCGCGGTGACCGCGACCGCATTCGCGGCGGTCGGGCTCGCTGCCCCGCTGGCCGCCGCCGGTGGTGGCCCGGGCAGCAACCCGAGCAATTTCCCGACCAATGTCACCGTCAACCCGTCCTCGGTCTTCCAGGGCGCCACGATGCAGGTCAGCGCAGAGGGCTGCGGGCGTTCCGGCGGCAGGGTGTGGTCGAACGCGTTCCCGACGGTGAACCTCTCGCCGGGCAGGGTCGGCTACGCCACTGCGCGTATCCGGGACAACGCGACCCCCGGTCAGTACAGCCTGTCCGTGAGGTGCAACGACAGCGACAACAACTTCGGCGGCGGCAACGGAGGTGACGGCGGCCAGGGTGGCAACGGCGGCCAGGGCGGCAATGGCGGTGGCAACGGTGGCCAGGGCGGTGGCCAGGGCGGCCAGGGCGGTGGCCAGGGCGGCAATGGCGGCGGCAACGGCGGCCAGGGCGGTGGCAATGGCGGCCAGGGCGGTGGCAATGGCGGCCAGGGCGGTGGCAATGGCGGCCAGGGCGGCAATGGTGGCCAGGGTGGCGGCAATGGTGGCCAAGGTGGCGGCAACGGTGGCCAGGGCGGCGGCAACGGTGGCCAGGGCGGCAATGGTGGCCAGGGCGGTAACGGCGGCCAGGGTGGCAATGGCGGCAACGGCGACCCGGTCGCGACCGCCCGCTTCACCGTGCTTCCCGCGCGGGGCGCACAGGGTGGCCTCGGCGGCTCGATGGGCCCCAGCTCCGTCGAGATGCAGGTCGGCGGCGGTCTTGTCGCGGCGGCAGCCGTCGGCGGTGCCGTCTTCCTCGTCCGTCGCCGGATGAGTAATGCGGCGATCTGACGCGTCGAACCTCCCGCCCGGCCCGATACGCCCGTCGCCCCGAGTCCTGGATCAGGACCCGGGGCGACTGTCGTGTGCCTGTATGCGGCGCCGAGCCGTCAGTGCTGGCGGCCGGCGCGGCGCTTGCGCAGGACGTAGATGGTGCCTGCCGAAGCGACCGCCACCAGTGCGGAACCGGCCGCGATCTCGGCGGGGTCCATCGTGTCGATGCTGCCGCCGAGGCCGCCGAGCACGCCGCTGGGAGAGGTGCTCGGAGAGGTGCTGGGCGAGGCGGTGGAGCTGGTGGTGGGGGCGACGGTGGGAGTGGCCGTGGGGGAGCTGGTGGCGGCGCTCGTGATGGTCAGGTCGGCCGACCGCGTGGTGGTGCCGCAGCGGAAGGTCACCTCATAGATCGCACCCCGCCTGGCGTCCCGGTCGACCGTGGCCGTGGCCGACCTCCCGCTCGGGATGGTGGTCGTGTCGAACACGCCCGAGAACGCGGTCGCGTCAGTGGTGCACCCCATGGCGCCGAGAGTGACCTGGCCCCCCGGCGCGACCGTCGACGGAGTGATCGTCGGCGTGAAAGAGGTGGACGTGCCGCCGTTGAGCACAGCGGCCGATGCGGCCGGTGCCATCAGAAAGCAGGCGGCGGCGCCCAGCAGGGCGACGGGTGCGACACGTATCGCGCGCATGGTGAATCCTCCGGGTCCCGAGGAGCAGCCGCGGAACGGATTTCCGCGAGGCATGAGAGATGCACCTCGATGACCGAACGGTAGAAGCGCCTCATATCACCCGCTATCGGTGTAAGGCGAATGGGGCAGGCATG
>NZ_JBHWZS010000138.1:0-21161 GCF_042728155.1 Streptomyces sp. NPDC060209 | reverse complement strand
TCCGGACACCCGGAACGCCTCGCCCGATCCTGTTCAGAGAGCCAGCGACAGGAGCACCGGCGCCGCGCGCCGGTTCAGCGTGGCCGCTGCGGCCCGCAGCCGGTGTGCGTGCTCGATCGGCAAGGACAGGGCCAGGCACCCGGCCGACGAGCCCGCCGTCAGCGGGACGGCCGCGCACACCGTGCCCACGGCGTACTCCTGCAGGTCGAGCACCGGCACCGTCGCCGGCTGGCTGTCCAGCTTGGAGAAGAGCACCTTCTCGCTCGTGATCGTCCGGGACGTCAGCCGCGCGATCCGGTGCCGGGCCATGTGGTCGCGGCGGCCGTTCTGGTCGAGCTGTGTCAGCAGGCACTTGCCGATCGCGCTGGCGTGCGCCGCCGAGCGGAAGTCCACCCACTCGTTGACGGAGGGTGTACGCGGCCCGTCGGCCATCTGCGTGACGCGGATCTCCCCGTCGACGTAGCGGCTGACATAGACCGCCGCGCCGACCGAGTCCCTCAGCTGCACCAGCGTCTGCTGGAGCTTCGCCTCCAAGGCCTGCCTGCGGGCCGTACCGGAGCCGAGCTCGAGGAGCGAGGCACCGATGATGTACGCGCCGTCGGTGACCTGCTCGACGTACCCCTCGCGGCGCAGCGTCAGCAGGAGGGGCGTGAGGTGTCCGGTCGGCAGGCCCGTTTCCCGGGAGAGCCGGGCCTCGGTCACCCCGTCGCCGTGCGTGGACACCGATTCCAGCACACGCAGGGCGTACTGCACCGAATGGAACGGCGCCTTCGGCTCGGGCTTCAACGCCACGGTTCCCCCCTCTAGGGCATCTACCAGGTTGTGACCGCAAGCTCACGATCCACGATAGTCGCCAAGTGGCCGATTTGGAGGGGCTGTCGAGGAGTTGATGGTGCGCCCCGGCTCCACAAGCTGGGGCGCACCCGCTTGGCATATGCCAAGGTCACGAGCCTTATGCCAAGGGCAAGGTCACAGCACCGCGTTGAGGAACTCGCGCGTACGTTCGTGTTCGGGGTCGGTGAATATTTTTTCCGGTGAACCGGACTCCACGACCCGTCCCGCGTCGAACATCAGGACCTTCTCCGAAACATCCCGGGCGAAGTTCATCTCGTGGGTCACGCAGAGCATCGTGATGTCTGTGGTCCTGGCGATGTCGCCCAGCAGATCCAGCACACCGGCCACGAGCTCGGGGTCCAGAGCCGACGTCACCTCGTCGAGCAGCAGGATCTCCGGCCGCATGGCCAGCGCGCGGGCGATGGCGACCCGCTGCTGCTGGCCGCCGGAGAGCTGGGAGGGGTGTGCGTCGACCTTCCCGGAGAGCCCGACCAGGTCGAGCAGCTCTCGGGCCCGTGCCTCCGCCTCTCCGCGGTCCATTCCCAGGACGTTGACCGGCGCCTCGGTGATGTTCTGGAGCACCTTCATGTTCGGGAAGAGATTGAACTGCTGGAAGACCATCCCGATCTTCTTCCGGGACTCGCGCAGCTCCTTCTCGCCCGCCGGCTTCAGCGAGCCGTCCGGCCTGCGCACGTGCGAGAGCGGGGAGCCGTCCACCCAGATCACGCCGTCGCTGACCTTCTCCAGCGTCATCAGCAGCCGCAGGATGGTGGTCTTGCCCGAGCCGCTGGGTCCGATCAGCGTGACGTGCTCGCCGCGCCGAACGGTGAAGTCCAGCTCGTCCAGGACGACATGGTCGCCGTACCGCTTGACGACCTTGTCGAAGCGGACGAGTGGCTCGATGCCTGTGACCAACGGGTCCGGAGCCGCGTCCGCGGGTTCCTTGAGGGGGGCGGGTTCAGTGGCCAAGGCGCTTCTCCAGCTTTCTCATCAGCAGCGACGTGGGGTAGCTCGCGACCAGGAAGACCAGTCCCGCGAGCGTGAATGCCTCGGTGTACGCGAAGTGGTCGGCGCCGTAACTACGGGCCTCGAAGACCATTTCGTGCACCGTGATCACGGCGAGGAAGGGGGTCTCCTTGAACATCGAGATCGCGTAGTTGCCGAGGGCCGGCAGCACGTTGCGCACCGCCTGCGGCAGGATCACGGCCTGCCAGGTCCTGCGGGGCGACATCGAGAGCGCCCGGCAGGCCTCCCACTGGCCCTTCGGCACACCGTCGATCCCGGCCCTGTACACCTCGGAGGTGTACGCGGCGTAGTGGATGCCCAGGACCACGATGCCGATGGTCAGCGGTTCCACGGAGGTGAAGAGGGCCGCCGCGCCGACCAGCTGGACCAGCAGCGGGGTGGCGCGGACGAACTCCATCACCGCCTTCACCGGCACCGTCACGAACCTGGAGGGCGCACGGCCGGCCACCGCGATGGCGAGCCCGAGCACCGCTGCCAGGAGCGTGCCGAGCACGGTGGCGAGCAGGGTGACCCGGAATCCTTCGAGCAGCAGGGGAAGGGTGTCCCCGGCGGCATCCCAGTCGAATGAATGGTTCACCGGGTACCTCCGGCCGTGGCGACGGCGTCCGCCGTACGGGTCTTGAGCAGGCTGCGCGCACCGGTGTGGAGGCCGAGCCGTCGCTTGGCCGACCGCTCCAGCAGGTTCATCAGCAGGGTCAGCGCGTAGGCGAGCACGAAGTAGACGGCCAGCAGCAGCAGATAGGCGGTGAGGGTCTCACCGGTGAGGCTGCGGATGTGTTCGATGGTGGTCATGAAGTCGGCCGCGGAGATCAGCCACAGCAGCGGCGTGCACTTCAGCAGCTGGATCAGCAGGTTGGTGAAGGACGGGATCATCTGCACCCAGGCCTGCGGCAGGATCACCTTCCGCATCCGGTGGAACGGAGTCATGTTCAGCGCGACGGCCGCCTCGTACTGGGCGCGTGGCACGGAGTTGACCGCGCCGCGCACGATCTCGGAGCCGTACGCCCCGTAGTTCAGGCCGAAGGCGACGACGCCGCAGAGCAGCGGGGTCAGTTCGTAGCCGGTCAGCTGCGGCATGGCGTAGTACAGCCAGAACAGCTGGATGTAGAGCGAGGTGCCGCGGAAGAACTCCACGACGGTGCGGGAGACCCCGCGCACCAGCAGCAGTTCGCTGCCCGCCGCCAGGCCGAGGGCGAACGACAGGAGCAGGGCGAGCAGGGAGCCCAGGACGGTGGCCTGGATCGTCACCCACAGGCCCGCGCCGACCTGGGGGAGCTCGTCGAGGAGTGTGGAGAAGAAGTCACTCATACGGTGTGGTCCGCCCTCATCAGCCCTTGCACAGGTCGGCCGTCTTGAGCGTGGCCGGCGGGATCTCCGTGGCGCCGAAGCCGTACGCCTGCAGCAGCTCCACGTAACGGGACCTGTCGGAGACGATCTTCTTGAGCTCGCGGTTGAAGGAGTCCCGCAGATCCTCGTTGCCCTGGCGGAACACCGCGCCGCCCGGGGAGAACTGCTGCTTCCCGTCCAGCTCCGGGACGAAGGCCTCGGTGACCTCGGTGTCCGGATTGGTCTTGGCGAGCCAGCGCAGTGAGATCCCGGTGAGCAGGAAGGCGTCGATCCGGCCGCCCTTGACGGCGTCCGCGCCGTCCTGCGGCTTCTGCAGCGTCTTGATCTTTCCCTCGGCGATGCCCGCGCCCTTGGCGTACGACCCCTCGACCGCACCGGACATCACGCCGACGGTGACCCCGGCCGCCTTCGCGGACGCCAGGTCGGTGAGCTTCTTCGGGTTGCCCTTCTTCACCATCAGGGCGGTGGGGGAGATGAACTCCGGCTCGGAGAAGAGGGCGTTGGCGCAGCGCTCGGGGGTGATGGCCATTCCCGCGCTGACCACGTCGTACTTGCCCGCCTGCAGGCCGGGGATGAGGCCGTCCCACTCCGAGAGGGTGGGCTTCAGCTCTTCGACACCGAGAGCCTTGAATATCTCCCGGTGCAGGGTTGGGGCCTCACCCTTGAGCTCCTTGCCCTCCATGTAGCCGTACGGCGCCTCGTTGGCGTACGCCACCCGGACGAAGCCCTGCTTGCGGAGCTTGTCGAGTGCGCCCTCACCGTCCGCGGCGCCGGCGTCGGTCTTGCTGCACGCGGAGAGCAGGCCGGGAACGACGAGCAGACCTCCCACGGCCGCGGATCGATTGAGGAAGCCCCGACGGGACAGGTGAGGGAAGTCAGCCATGGTTCGCAATCTCCTGGAGAAATCGGGGTGTCGAACAGTCCGGACAGGGTGACCACCTGCCCGATCCAGGGCGCCTATGCAGCAAGCGCTGCCATGTAACCGAACGGTGGCCGGAGGGTGACCTTCCCGTGTCTCGTCATGGGCGGAGGGCGACGGCCGGTGTGCGGGGTGTATTCCCTTCGGCGCGCGTCCTCATGAACGACCGTCATTCCGCGATGTCGGAAGGGATGTCCGGAGAAGGTACGTAACCACGCCTTATATCCACCACGTTGGGGAGCGGCTCACCGGCTGCCCAGAGTTCGTACATCGAGACGAACTGCTCGCCCAGACGGTCCCGCCAGCCGGCCGTGTCCCCGCTCATGTGCGGCGAGACCAGCAGGCCGGGCACCTCCCACAGGGGGCTGGAGGAGTCCAGCGGCTCCTCCTGGAACACGTCGAGCGCGGCGCCCGCGATCCACCGCCTGCGCAGTGCCTCGGCCAGATCCTCCTCGACGGTCAGCGGACCGCGGCCCACGTTCACGAAATGGGCGGAGGGCTGGAGCAGCCCGAAGAAGCGGGCGTCGAACATCCCGCGCGTCGTGTCCGTCAGCGGGGCCGCGCAGATCACCCAGTCCGCACCGGCCGCCAGCCGGCCCAGATCCTCGACGCCGTGGATCGTGCGCCGCGCCGTACGCCCGACGAGCGCCACCTGGACACCGAGGCCGTGCAGCAGCCGCATGATCTCCCGGCCGATGGGGCCCGCCCCGACGACCACGGCGCGGGTGCCGGCGAGCCCGCGGGTCTCGCGGTGGCTCCACCGGCGCTGCCGCTGGAGCTCCAGCGTGCGGGGGAGGTCCTTCGCGAAGGCGAGCACCAGCCCCGCGACGTACTCGGCGATCGGCAGCTCGAAGACGCCCCGGGCGTTGGTGACGACGGTGGGGGAGGCGGCCAGCTCGGGGCAGAGCAGCCGGTCCACGCCGGCGCTCGCCGTGTGCACCCAGCGGGGGCGGGGCCCGTCGCCCGGCCAGGCCTCGCGGACGGCGTCGGAGGTGAAGTCCCAGACGAGCAGTACATCCGCGTCGGGCAGCTGCCCGGCCAGCGTCCGCTCGTCGGCGTACCGGACGACGGCCCGGCCGGTCAGCCGGCCGAGGCGCGGTGACGGGTCGGTGTCCAGGACGAGGATCACGGGAGTGGTCATCAGGAATGACCACGCTCGCACCGGGGCACACGCCCGTCAACAGGGCCTCCGCCCCGCGAGAGAAACCGCAGGTCACGTCCCTTGCGGGCGACGATATGGGGCCATAAGAGGAATACTTGTCCCAGGCAGGGGCAGCGGTGACACGAGCGCCCGCGGGACATCCGGACGTACCGGAAGGATGGACATGACGACCGTAGGACTTCTCTACCCGGGCCATGCCGCGGAGGACGACTTCCCGCGGATCGAGGTCATGCTCGACAGCGACATCAGAGTGCCGCTCTTCCACACCGATATCGACGAGGACGCCCGCAGGGCCGAGAACCTCCGCTCGGCGGGTACCCCCGAGCGCCTGAACGCCGGTGTCGAGGAACTGCGGATGGCCGGAGCCGAATCGCTGGTCTGGGCATGCTCGGGCGGCAGCTTCGCCTACGGCTGGGACGGGGCGCACGAGCAGGCGGCGGGGCTGGCCAGGGCCGCCGGGCTTCCCGCGTCCAGCTCGTCCGTGGCCTTCGTCCAAGCGGTACGTGAGCTGGGCGCCTCCCGGGTCGCGGTCGCCGCGACCTACTCCGAGGACATCGCCGCGCTCTTCGCCGGCTTCCTGGAGTCCGGAGGCGTCGAGGTGGCCGCCACCCGGGGCAGCGGGATCATCGCGGCGTCCGAGGCGGCCGCCGCGGACGTGGAGCTCGTGAAGGAGCTGGCCGTGGCCGGGGACCATCCCGACGCCGAGGTGGTGCTGCTCCCGGACAACGCCCTGCACACCGCCGCGTTCGTCCCCGAGCTGGAGGAACTCCTCGGCAAGCCGGTACTCACCGCCAACCAGGTGGCGGTCTGGGAAGGACTCCGGCTGGCCGAACGCCGCATCTGGGCCCCCACCCTCGGCACGCTGTTCGCCACCCGCGAGCCCCCGCTGGGTGCCGCCGAGCCCAAGGGCATCGAAGTACGGGAGTAGGCGCCCCGGACCGGGCGCCGCGGGAATAAGCGGAGCCATCCTCCTGTTTGCCCTCCGGTACACAGACGTAGCACCGGAGAGGCCGAACACGTGGACGAGAACCGAGGCGACCAGATTCGCGGCACAGCGGGCGGGACGGCCTCCGTGCCCCTCTCCGTGCTCGACCTGGTGACCGTGGGCCAGGGGCGCACGGCGACCCAGGCGCTGCGCACCGGTGTGGAGATCGCCAAGCTTGCCGAGAGCCGCGGTTTCCACCGCTACTGGGTCGCCGAGCACCACTCCATGCCGGGCGTGGCCTCCTCGTCCCCCGCCGTGATCCTCGCGCACCTGGCTGCCCACACGGAGCGCATCAGGCTCGGCTCGGGGGGCGTGATGCTGCCCAACCACGCACCACTGGTGATCGCCGAGCAGTTCGGGACCCTGGAGGCGATGGCCCCCGGCCGTGTCGACCTCGGCCTGGGGCGGGCCCCCGGCACGGACGGTGCCACCGCGGCCGCGCTGCGCCGCACGGACCGGCTGAACGAGGGCGCCGACGACTTCCCGCAGCAGCTGGCCGAGCTGACCCGCTTCCTGGACGACGACTTCCCGGACGGGCATCCCTACGCCCGTATCCACGCCGTCCCCGGACCCGTGCAGGCCACGTCGCCCGGTGGCGTCCAGTCGCCCGCCCGTCCGCCCGTCTGGCTGCTGGGCTCCTCCGGCTTCAGCGCCCGGCTGGCCGGTGTCCTCGGCCTGCCCTTCGCCTTCGCCCACCACTTCTCGGCCCGGAACACCGTGCCGGCCCTCGACCTGTACAGGGAGTCCTTCAAGCCCTCGGCCGTGCTCGACGCCCCCTACGCACTCATCGGGGTCGCTGCACTGGCCGCCGACGACGAGCGGGAGGCCAGGCGGCAGGTGCTCACCGGCGCCCTGTCCATGGTCCGGCTGCGCACCGGGCGTCCGGGCCTCGTGCCGAGCCCCGAGGAGGCGGAGGCGTACGACTTCAGCCCCATGGAGCGCGAATTCGTCGACGGCTGGCTGAAGGACATCGTCCACGGCACGGCGGACGATGTCCGCACCGGCCTGGACGACCTGGCCAAGCGCACCGGTGCGGACGAGCTGATGATCACCGCCAACGCGCACGGGGGCGAGGCCAGGCTGCGCTCGTACGAGCTCATCGCGGACGCCTACGGGCTGCCCGGGGCGAGCTGACCCGCTCAGCCCTCCGGCGGCCTGGTGCCGATCAGTTCGGCGATCCGCTCCGGGGCCACCGCACGTGAGTACAGCCACCCCTGCCCGGTGTCACAGCCGATCCGGCGCAGCCGCTCCGCCTGGCCCGAGGTCTCCACGCACTCCGCGGTGACCGTCAGGCCCAGGCGGTGCGCCAGCTGCACCATGGCTTCGACGATCGTCTCGTCGGCCGGGCTGGGGTGCGCGCCGTCCTCGTAACGGAAACCGCGGACGAAGGAGCCGTCCAGCTTCAGCACGGACACGGGCAGCCGGCTCAGATAGGCGAGGTTGGAGTAGCCCGTGCCGAAGTCGTCGATCGCGATACGGACCCCCATGTCGCTGAGCGCCTGAAGCACCCGCAGCGGTTGGCCCGAGGAGCCCATGACCGCCGATTCGGTCAGCTCCAGTTGCAGCAGACCGGGTTCCAGACCGGTCTCGGCGAGGATCTCCGCCACCTCGGCGACCAGGTCGGAGTCCCAGAGCTGCCGCACGGCGACATTGACGCTGATGAACAGCGCGGGCTCGTCCGGGTGTTCCAGCTGCCAGCGGCGGGCCTGGCGGCAGGCCGTGCGCAGCACCCACCTGCCGAGCTGGACGATCGTGCCGTCCTCCTCGGCGATCGGGACGAACCGGCTCGGTGCCAGCAGCCCGAACCGTGGGTGATTCCACCGGACCAGGGCCTCCACGCCCCGCACGACCTCGTCCGCCATGCCGACCAGCGGCTGGTACTCCAGCGTGAACTCCCCGCGTTCGACGGCGGGGCGGAGCGTGGAGGAGAGCGCCTGCCGGGTCATCCGGTGGGCGTTGCGCTCGGGATCGAACAGCGTCCAGCGGGCCCGGCCGTCGGCCTTGGCCCAGTACAGCGTCGTGTCCGCGGCCTGCATCAGAGCGGTGGCCGAGGTGCCGGCCGACGAACGCTCCACCACCCCGATCGACGCGGAGACCGACAGCCGGTGCCCGGACACCTCGAACGGCCGCTGGAGGGCGGCGAGCACCGAGCGGGCGAGATCGGTGAGCTGATGCGTACCCGACGAGTCCTCGACCAGGATCGCGAACTCGTCACCGCCGAGGCGCGCCACCAGATGGCCGCCGGTTCGGTGTCCGTCGGCCTCGGCGCAGTCGGTGAGCCGTCCGGCGACGGCGGCGAGCAGCCGGTCGCCGGTGCGGTGCCCCAGGGTGTCGTTGACCGCCTTGAAGCCGTCGATGTCCAGATAGCAGAGGCCGATCCGGCCGTGCGGGGACGGCGCTCCGTCCTGGGACCGCGTTCCGTCCTGGAACTGCGGGGCTTCCGGGGCTTCCTGGGCAGGCGGGGTTGCCAGGGCGGAGGTGAGCCGCTCGAAGAACAGCGTGCGGTTGGGCAGCCGGGTCACGGGGTCGTGCATCCGCAGATGGCGCAGCCGCTCCCGCAGCTCACGCCGGTCACTGACGTCGGCGACGGACAGCAGCACACAGCCCGCGCCGTCGGCGGGGTCGCCCATCGGGACGACGGTGACCTCGGCCCACAGCGGCCGGCCGTCGGCGTGCTTGAGCCTCCTGGTGCACCGGAGCCGGGGGCGGGTGCCGCGCAACACCTCGTCGTACGCGCGCCAGGTGGGGCCGTCCGAGGTGAGACCGACGAGGTCGGCCGCGGACTGCCCGGCCAGGGACGCCGGGTCGGTGCCGAGCAGCCCGCCCAGCGCGTCGTTCGGCCTGACGATCCGGCCGCGGTGGTCGACGACGGCCATCGGGAGGGCGGCCACCGCGAACGCGGCGCGGTAGTCGCGCAGCTCCGAGAGGTCCGACCTCCGATGATCACTTTGGGTGACCTCCGGTGGCCCGGCGCCGGAGGCCGTGCCCACCCGGGGCGTCGGCCCTTCGTCGGTTCCGTTCACCGCTCGCTCCCGCTGTGCAGATTGTCGTGAACAGGTATGGCCGGGCAGGCGCGTGGAGTGGAACACCGTGCCAGAGGCGGGAACCACGCAGGAAAGCGAGGTGAAGCATAGAGGGTGGCGCACCGGCCGTTCCAGCGCGTCCACCGTTTCGGACACGCGGCACGCGCATGGCCCACGTCTGTCCGACGCCTGTTCCGGGCATGGCGTTCTCATCCACTTTGGCTTTAGATGATCACTTTTGCGCTGATCTGGTTAATTCGGGACTTCCGGGTGAGCGAATGTGACTTTCTGTGAGTGCGATCATTCGTCTCCGGGTGGGCCGTCCGGCCTCCGCTGACCCGTGTGGGGCAGCACAACAGGGCGTACCCCGCCGAATCGGCACAGGGTG
This sequence comes from Streptomyces sp. NPDC060209, assembly GCF_042728155.1. Taxonomy (NCBI): domain Bacteria; kingdom Bacillati; phylum Actinomycetota; class Actinomycetes; order Kitasatosporales; family Streptomycetaceae; genus Streptomyces; species Streptomyces sp. NPDC060209. The sequence goes on along the minus strand of NZ_JBHWZS010000138.1, from coordinate 11,477 downwards.
AGGAGGAAGTCCCGCATTCGCCACCCGGAGGTAGATGTGCCGCGTCAGCACGGACCCGGGGGATCGGAGAGGCCGAGACTGCGCAGTGCGGCGGCTGCTCTCACCTCCCTCCTGGCGCTCGCCGCCACCGGACTGGTCGCCGGGCCCGCCGTGGCGGCCTCGCGCGACGCGGGACCGTGCGCCCTGCCCAGGACCGGCGCGCACCACTCCCTCGGCCTCGACACCTGGAACGGTGCCTACCCGCGTCCCGACCGCGGCCTCGACGCGGTCATGGTCTTCCTCTCGTTCCCCGACTCCGACCCCGTCGTGCCCCCGGAGGTGCTCGCCGCAGACTACTTCCCCTCCACCACCCGCTTCTTCCAGCGCGCCTCGTACGGGAAGTTCACCCTGCGCGCCCACCCGCAGCGGCAGTGGACCGCGATGCCCCACCCCTCCACCTGGTACGGGATACAGCGCGACTGGGACTCCGACCGCCGCGGCGCCTACCTGCGCGACGCGATCAGGGCCGCCGACGAGCGGACCGACTTCTCCGCCTACGACATCGTCTACCTCGTCGCCGACCCTGACGCCCCCGGTGTCGACTCCGACGCCACCAAGGTCGTCAACTTCGACCGGCCTGTGCGCGCCGACGGTACGGACATCAGGCGCGTCGTCACCGTCTTCGAGGAGCACCCGCCGGACCGGAACGTCCTCGCGCACGAGACCGGACACGTCTTCGACCTGGCCGACCTCTACCACCGGCCGGAGGACGGCAAGGGCGACTGGGACACCTACGTCGGCGACTGGGATGTGATGGGCAGCCAGTTCGGTCTGTCCCCGGACCTGTTCGGCTGGCACAAGTGGAAGCTCGGCTGGCTGGAGGGCGGGGAGGTCGTGTGCGTGCAGGGCGCCGCCGACCTCACCCTGGAACCCATGGCGGAGGTGCCCGTGCCGGGTGCGTCCATCGGGACCCGGCTCGCGGTCGTCAGGACCGGCACGGACAGCGCGCTGGCCATCGAGGCCCGCAGCGCCACGGGCAACGACCGGACGACCTGCACCGAGGGTGTCCTCGTCTACCGCATCCGCAACGCCACGCCGTCCGGCGGCGGTCCGGTCGAGGTGCTGGACACCCACCCCGAGTCCGACGCCTGCTGGGACAGGTCGGTCTACCCGCCGCTCGCGGACGCCCCGCTCCGGGAGGGCGAGCGCTACACCGTGCCGGGCGAGCGCATCCGCATCGACGTCGCCGGCCGGACCCCGTCGGGAGCCTGGACCGTCCGGGTCACCACCGGGGCCTGACCTGCGCGGATGTACGCACGAAGAAGCCCCCTCGCTTCAGCGAGGGGGCTTCTTCCGTCTGTGCGCCGTCAGGGACTCGAACCCCGGACCCGCTGATTAAGAGTCAGCTGCTCTAACCAACTGAGCTAACGGCGCCTGGTGACGTCGTAGACATTAGCACCCGGATCGGCGGGAGGAAAAATCGAATTCCCGGTGGTCGACGGGGCCGCCGACCTGCCCACTCGCACGCAGGCCCACAGCAGCACGTCCGGGCCCGGCAGCCAGGGGTTCCGGGTGTCAGGGGCGACCACCCAGCGGGGCCCGCCGGCACCCGCGCCGCCGGTCAGGGGAGGGACGGTGACCGCGTCCCCCGTGCCGTGACAGAGCACCGGCGGGAGGGCGCCCTTATGCGCGCGGGAGCTGTCGGCGGAACCCGTGCCCCACTCCTCCCACGCCAGCAGGGACGGCAGCCGCTGGGCCGTGCCAGGGGAGGCGAACACCAGCATCCGGCCCCGGTGCGTGGCGACCGGGCCCGACCCGGGGCCCTCCGCCCAGAGCTGCTCCAGCATGCGCCTGCCGAACAACGCGGGCACGTTCACCACGTCGAACGAGGAGCCGCACGGCAGCACGCCTGGCGCCGAGGGGTGGGCCTCCCACTGCGAGAGCGTGCTGCGGGGGTAGAGGGAGGCGCCCGCCAGCCACGCGGCTCCGGACGCCGTGACCTGGGCGGCCCTGTCGTCGGCCCCGTGGCCGGCGCGGTCCCGCAGCAGGGCGAAGATGTCGACACCGTGGTGCGGGGCGGTACCGGTCCGCAGGGTCGTTTCGTCATTCAGCCATGCGCTCATGACGTCATGTCTACCGGCTGTGACGCTACTGTTCCCCAGAGTTGCCGAAAGCCGGACATGGCGCAGGGCGACGGAGTATCTTGCCCGACGGCATATGCCACGGGTGTACCCGCAGTGACGGACGTTCGTGCGGTGTCGGGAGCCGCCCCGTGCGGCGCCCTGGTCAGGGCGCGGGGTCGTCGAGCAGGGACCGGCCGAATTCGATCATCTTCTTGGCATAGTCCTCGGTCCACTCCGCGCGCTCGGCGATCTCCGCGGCCGTGAGCCGGTCGAACCGGCGCGGATCGGCGAGCTGAGCGGCGGCCACGGCCTGGAACTCCACGGCCCGGTCGGTCGCCGCCCGGAAGGCGAGCGTCAGCTCCGTCGCGCGGGCCAGCAGTTCCTTCGGGTCCTCCATCGACTCCAGGTCGAAGAAGTGCTCCGGATCGGCTGCCGCCTCCGACGGCTCGAAGAGCAGCGGCGCCGGACGCAGCCTCTGCCGCTCGTTCCGCTCGGGTTGTGCCATGTGGTGTTCCTTCCTCGTACGGCCGGACGGCCACCTTCCATTGTCCAGCCCGGCGCAAGAGCGCTGCCCAGGATCAGGGCGCCCAATGCACGCGATGCTCGGCGAGGTGGGCCAGAACCGCGTGATTCGCCTCCCAGCCGTCGGGGAATTTCACCGTCACGCCCAACTGGACGGGCTCCGTCGACGGGTGCTCGTCCAGCAGGTCCGCCACCCCGGCACGGCACACCACGACGCACGCGTGCCGGTGCCGCGAGGCCAGCACGCAAAGGCGGCCCGTCTCCAGATGGAACGCCGTGGCGTCCGGGCGGCCCGACAGCGGGTGCAGGACCACGGTCACATCGAACTCGCGGCCCTGGAGCCGGTTCGCCGTGTCCACAGCCACGCCCGTCACACCCAGCTCCGCGAGCGCCGCACGCACCGCGGCGGCCTGGTCGCGGTGGGCCGTGCCGACCGCGACCCGCTCCGCGGTCACCGGGACCGGGTCGGGGCCGCGCTCACTCGTCGAGGCGCCGCCCCTGTCCAGCAGCCTGCGGACCACCAGGGCGACGGCCCGGACCGCCTCGGGGTCCGTGCGAGGGGTGTGGCGGGCAGGGAGCTCCAGCAGCCCCCAGCCGGACTCCGCCGCCTCGTCCAGCACCCGGTCCGGACCCGACCCGTCGGAGGGCACGCCGAACGACAGCCGCCGGTCGCCGTGGTCCGTACCGCTGCGGAACGGCGTGTACGGGTAGAAGGCGTCAGAGACCAGCGGAGCCGCCGACGCGGGCAGCCGCCACGACACCGGCAGCCGGTGCTGCGGCAGCTCCGGATTGTGCGCGAGCAGCGTCGAGACGGCGCTCGCCGACGGGTCGTACGACAGGCCGGCCCACTGGTCCGCGCCCACGATCGAGAAGGGATCGAGCTGCCCCGGGTCCCCGACGAAGAGCGCCCGCTCGAACAGCCCGGCCACGGCCAGCAGGGCGTCCGACCGCATCTGGTACGCCTCGTCGACGATCGCGTGGCCCCACGGCTCGACGTTCTTCACATGCGCCCACTTGGCGGCCGTCGAGATGACGATGTCCAGGCCCGCCAGATCCGCCGCCTTCGCCGACTTCCGTACGTTGTCCAGGCCGTCCAGGACCTTGTCGTACGGATCGGAGTCGCTGCTGTGCAGCCGGCCAACCGGCAGCCCGGGAGCCTTCTCGGCCAGCCGCACCACCAGGTCGTCCACCTGGGCGTTGGTCTGCGCGACCACCATCAGCGGGCGGCCCGCAGCGGCCAGCTCCAGCGCGGCACGCACCACCAGCGTCGACTTGCCCGCGCCCGGCGGCGAGTCCACCACGATGCCGCGCGCCGTACCGCGCAGGGTGTCGTCGAGGATCGCGTCGGTCGCCCGGGCCGCCGAGGCACCCGGGTCGAGAACGGCTGTCACAGAAGGTCCTCCGCGGTCACGGGATCGGGCTGCTCGGCATGTCCCCCGCCGGCCGCGCCCGGCGGGCCGCCGTGGGTCCACGGGGTGTCCTCCGGATCAGGCAGCTTCGGACCGCCCCGCTGGTCGTGCTCGAACAGGGTCCAGGCGATCCGGTCGCCGGGCTCGGGCACCGAACCGGGCGCGGGCTCCTTGCTCCGGCCCATCCGGTCCGTGACCCTCAGGACCAGGTGAACCGTGCCGGAGCTCTCCGCGCTCCCGGTGCTCCCGGGGTCTCCGGCCGCGTACCCGACGAACTCCGCCGTCTGTGGCTTCCCGTCCAGCGAGCGGTACACCTTGGTCCGCTCACCGAGATGCGGGCGCTCGTCGGTCCGCACCGTGACCAGGGGCCGCGGAGAGGGCCGCTTCGACTCGCTGTACGCCATCTCCACCTCCGTCACCTCCCCGACGAACGCCTCGCCCGCCAGCCTGCGCCCCGCCAGCACCAGCGGATCGTCGAGTGCCTCCTGGGCGTCCAGCTGTGCCTGGGCAGTCTCCCGCGAGGCCAGCTTCTGCGCCGCCGTCACCGCGTCGTCCCGACGCGGCTGAGGGGGCTCGCCCGCACGCACCCGGTCACGGTGCGCGGTGAACGACCAGCGGTCCCTGGTCCAGCGGTCCCCGGCCCTGGTCCCCTCCGGCAGCTCCGACAGCAGGTCGAGTCCCCGCCACACGGCGTCCCAGGTGGGCAGCAGCACCCCCGCGAGCAGCGACCTGATCTCCCGCTCGGCGCCGCTCAGTTCACCGAGCCGGGTGTCGGCGTCGAGGCCGTCCTCCGCGGTGGCCAGCGCCGCGCGCGCCCGGTCGTACCGCTCGATCGCGGGTGCCAGCAGCCTGTTGTCGAACGCCGGATCCGTCGCCGGCCCGGCCGGCGGGCAGACCAGCTGACCGGCACGGTCCCGCTCCAGCTCCGCCCGGAGCGCCGCTTCCGCGCCGGACTCGCCGGCCGGGGGGTCGACCCAGGCGAGCAGCGCGCCGAGATGCTGGTCCTCCAGGCTGCTCTGCCCCGTCGCCCAGTGGCGGTTCAGCAGGTCCGTCGCGGCGAGCAGCAGCGAGGAACCCGGCACCCTGGCCCGCTCCCCGTAGTGCGTCAGCCAGCGGCCGAGCAGCGGCACGCGGGCGGGAGCCGGGAAGGGGGTGTCCGGGTCGTCCTCGGCGGTACGCCGGAACCGCATGGACCGCCCGAGCAGCCGTACGAAGTCGACGCCGGCCCTGCTGGGCACGATCAGCTGGGCCGCGTCCGCGCACAGCTCGACCTCGACCTTGACCTTCTTGCCGGTCCCGGGATCGACCTCGTTGCGCTCGGCCGGCTCGACGACATCGGCGTACGACTCGATGTGCGGCAGCACCGCCTCGGCCAGCTCGGCGAGGAACGCGAACCGCAGATCGCGGTCGCGCGGCTGGGCCACCGCCAGCAGCCGGGGCGCCGAGCGGTCCGTGCCCACGAGCGCACCGAGAGGGGCGCCGGCCTCACCGGCGGTCGTGAGCGGCACCAGCACGAGCGGCCGGCCGGTCAAATGGCGGTGGCGCACGGTGGCCAGCGGCTGGGCCCGCCCGCTGTCGACCGCCTCCAGCCGGGCAAGGGTGCTGATCAGCGACATGGAACGCCGCCGTCCACACGGGCCAGGGCCTCGGCCCGCAGGGCGGCCGCCCTGCGGAGAGCCGCCACCGTCGGGTCGGCCGGGTCGCCCTCCTTGCCGGCCGCCGCGGCCAGCACCCCGGCCACCGTGGTCAGGCCTCCGAGCTCGCCCCGCACGCTGCGGCCCAGCGATTCCACCGCGCCCTCGGCGCGGGCCTTCGCCCGGCAGTGGAAGGCCAGCTCGCACGCGGCCAGGCACTCCGGGGCGTACGCCGCGGGGACGGCCTCGACCGCGGTGCCGAGCTCCTCGGGGGAGCAGACCGGATCGAAGGTCGTGCCCTCGGGCAGCGCGGCCGCGATGTCCTCGACGCGGGTCAGCCTGGTCAGCTGGCGGTCGGTCACGGCGCGCTGTTTGCGAACGTCCACGACCGAGGCGGTCGGCAGGTTGGAGAAGTCCTTCGGGCATACGAGCAGGACCCGGTGGCCGACCTCGGCGCCGGCGGTCACCGCCGCGATCCGCTCCAGCGCCAGGACGTAGACGGCGGACTGACGGGCCGCCGCACCGACCTTCGCGGCGTCCGCGGAACCGTCGACCATGGGGAAGGACTTGATCTCGACGACCGTCCAGGTGCCGTCCGGGTGAACCACCACGGCGTCCGGCTCCAGGTAGGCGGGTGAGCCCGCGACTTCCAGGGCCAGCATCGGATGGTCGAGCAGCGCCCACTCGCCCGCCGCCGTGGCCTCGCGAAGCGCCAGCGCCGTACGAGCCGCGCGGCCCTCGGGGCCGGCGGCCGTCAGATCGGGGACCGCTGCCACGGCCGGTGCCTCGGCGCCGCCGCCGAGCCGCTCGACGAGGAGGCGCAGCAGCTCCGTGCCGCCGTCGGCCTTGACCTTCGCCTCGAAGGCGTTGCCCCGCACGAACGCGAACTGGGACTGGCCGAACGCGGCGGGGGAGCCGAGCGCGGTGGCCAGCACGGCCTTGTCGACGCCCGCGCCGTCGAGCAGGGCGCGCCGCTTGCATCCCGGGTTGGCGGCGAGCGCGGCCAGCGCGCGTGCGTCGAGCGGATGCGGCGCGACGGACGGGCCGCGCAGCTCAGCGAGCCGGTGCCGGAGCGTCGTCGCTGGCTTCGGCTGCGGAACGGGTGCTCGCGTCGCTGGAATCTGCGGAGGCGGTCCGCTGGCCGGGTATTCGCTCACCCGCGGAAGTCTTGCATCCGTCACTGACAATCGTGGATTTCGTGGGGGTGACGGATGCGGGCACCCGTGCGAACACCGCCCGCACCCGGTCCTTGACGCGGTCCGCGAGCCGCATGAACGGCCTGGTCAGCAGGGCGCCCACGGTCATCACCGCGGCGCCGGCGACAGCGTCGAGGAAATAGTGGTTCGCCGTGCCCATCACGACGAGGACGGTAATCAGCGGATAGGCGACGCCGGCGGCCCGGACGAGCGGGTGGCGGCCGTGGCGCCACAGCAGGACGCCGCACCACACCGCCCAGCCGACGTGCAGGCTGGGCATCGCCGCGTACTGGTTGGTCATCCCGCTGAGCCCGCGCGGGGCGCTCGCGCCCGCGCCCCACCAGCCGTACGCGCTGTACTGCGCCATCGTGTCGACGAAGCCGTGGTGGGCGTCGAGCAGCCGGGGCGGGCAGGTCGGCATCAGCGTGAAGCCGACCAGCCCGAGGAGTGTGGAGGTCATCAGCCAGGTACGGGCCGCCCGGTAGGCGGCGGTACGGCGCCGGAAGATCCAGACCAGGACGGCCGGGGTGACCAGGTAGTGCAGGGAGGCGTATGCGAAGTCGGCGGGTATTCCGAGCGCGGGGTGGGCGGTCAGCAGCCGGTTCAGCGGGTGCTCGGCGTTGAGATGCAGCGCCTTCTCCAGGCGGAGTATCGCGAGACCGTTCTCGACGGCTGCCGGTATGTTCTCGTGGACCAGCAGCCGGCCCACCGAATACAGCCCGTACACCACCGCGATCAGCGGCAGCTCCGTCCACCAGCGGGGCCGGTGACCGGAGGACGGTGTCGCGGCGGTGGCGTGCGGCATCCGGTAGCTCTCCCCATGTTCATTCGGTCGACGGCGGGCGTTCAACCGTACGGTGGTCGTATGCCTCGATTACCTCCGGGGCATTCCCCCGTGGACGCCCCAGGTCATGCGCTCAGATGGACGCCGAAGACGCCCCGTGGGTTGCCCGTGGGACGTGTGCGGGATGATGGAGCGGGGCCTCCGCCCGCACCGGTCTCCCAGCCGGTTGCCCGCGTTCGCCGCCCGTCGCCGTCCCGGACACCGCTGTCCCGGACCCACCAGATCCTAGGGTCCCCGGATCTTCGGATCTTCGTATTTTCAGGGAGAGCCGTCATGGCACCGCGAATCCTGCTCGCCCGGCACGGCCAGACACAGTGGTCGGTCCAGGGCAATCACACCGGCAGGACCGACATTCCCCTTCTCGACACCGGCCGCGAGGGCGCCAAGCTGCTCGGTGAGCGGCTGCACCGGGAGCCCTGGGGCGGCCTGCCCGGTGTCGAGGTGCGGACCAGCCCGCTCGTCCGGGCCTCCGAGACCTGCGCGCTCGCCGGTTTCGGTGAGCGGGCGCAGCCGTGGGACGCGCTGATGGAGTGGGACTACGGGGACTACGAGGGCCTGACCCCGGCGCAGATCAAGGCGGACCGGCCGGACTGGCTCATCTGGCGCGACGGGGTCCCCGGGGGCGAGACCCTCGCCGAACTCACGGCCCGGGCGGACGAGGTCGTCGAGTGGGCGCGTTCCGCCGACCGCGATGTGCTGGTCTTCGCCCACGGACACATCCTGCGGGCGCTGGGGGCGCGGTGGCTGGGAGAGGACGTGTCGTTCGCCGCGCGGATCCGCCTGGAGCCGACGTCCCTCTCCGTGCTGGGCTGGGCCTACGGCCTCCCCGCGCTGGAGCGCTGGAACGACACGGGCCACCTGGACCGCTGAGCCGGCGGGCCCGAACGGGCCGGCCCGGGCCGGAGCCGCTGAACGGCCGGTCCGGGCGGGTGGGTTCGGGCGCCACCCCTCAGGGGCCGGGTGGCAGTTCCTCGTAGCGGGCCAGGAGGGCCGTCACCTCCGGTCCGCCCCTCGGCCGGAGCACGCGCACGGCGCTCGCCAGCATCCCGCGGATCCGGGAGGACTGGACCCGGTCCAGCAGGTCCAGCACCTGGTGGCCCGCCGCCGCGGCCTCATCGGCCGTGCCCGCCCGCGCCAGGTCACCGGCGAGCTGTGCGCGGTACAGCGCGAGGTTCCGGGTGAAGTGCGGATCCTGCAGCCGGGTCGCCCGCCGGGCGTGCCGCGCCGCCCTCGGCCAGTCGCCCAGTGCCGACCAGCACTGTGCCTCCAGCAGCTCCAGCTCCGCCTCCCGGAAGAAGGTCATCCACTCCGGGTCCGCGTCGCAGGCCCCGCGGTCGAAGGCCGCTCGGGCACGCCCGATCGCCTGTTCGCACCCCGTGCGGTCCCCGAGCCATGCCCTGGCCCCCGCCTCCCGCAGGGCCAGCAGCGCCAGCAGCCGCGGTGAGCCGAGCGGCCGGGCCACCCGCTGCCCGGCCTCCGCGGCGCGGACCGCCTCGCGGGCCCGCCCCGTATCGCGGGCCAGGAACGACGCGTTGCAGAACGCGTGCGCCTCAAGCGCGGCGTCACCGGCCAGCCGCGCCGTCGCGAGCGCCTCCGCGTAGTGGGAGCGCGCGTCGTCGAAGCGCCCCGAGTCGTGGGCCAGCCATCCCACGGAGATCGCCAGCTCACCGGCGCCCGCGTGCAGCCGGTCCGCCGTGCTGCGCCGCGTCGCGGTCCCGGAATCGAGCAGGGCGTAGGCGGCCCGGAGCGGCTGGGATGCCTGCCGGTAGAGGCCGTCGGCGCCGTGTCGGTCGTCCAGCAGCCGGATCCGGCGCACCGCCTTCTCCACAGCGCTGACCTCGGCCTCGCCGACGCGGCGCTGAAACGGGACGGTCAGGGGGTCGGCGGCGGCGGAATGGCCGCCCAGACCCAGGGACGCGGCTGCCATCGTGGCGGTACCGCTGGTCATGAACACGCGACGCAGCACGTCGCTCTCCTCGTGAATGTCACTGTCGAGCGCGGGGGGTGTGGTGGGTGGAGGCACGGGTGTCGTGCGAGCCGCCCGGCCGCGCACGCTCTCGCGGTCCGAGAAGCCCAGGTCCGCGAGGCTCGCCCCGGGGAACATGTGCAGGAACACCCGTTCGTACGCGTAGTTGGGACAGCGGATCTCGCCGGACTCCACGCGCCCGATGTACCGGGCGTCGCACGCGACCTGTTCCCCGATCTCGCGGGCGGCCCTTCGGACCGCGGCCGCGAACTCTCCGGCGGAGCGCTGGCCGCGCAGCCGACGGAAGACGAGGTTGGGAACTGCCCGTGTCGACACCATGGCGGGGCCCTCTCTGGTGCAGCCGGGCGCCTGCTTCCGGTGTCCCGGCGGAGCAAGAACGTACCTGCTGTGACGACCCGCACACGCAGCGTTTACCTATAAAGCGGACATCTCGCCCGTGATCCGCCATGAACTGCCACCCTTTGCGGCGGCGTGCCGCCGTAGCCCTTGACGCCGTCGGCGCGTTGGTCCATGAGGAGACGGGGCGTGGCCCCCGCCTCGTCGAGACGAGAGGAGGGGTTCCCTTGCCTCACATGGGCCCGGAAACCACACCGTGCGACCTGGTGACCGTCCCGGCGCGTCAGGGCCTGGAGGCCGTGGACATCCTGCGCAGGGGAGCGGAGAACGAGCCCGTGGGCCCGGTCCTCCACGACGGGGCCTGCGCCGTCCTCGGCTTCCTGGTGCCGCCCGGCACGGCGGAGGCGTGGGACGTCCCCGGGAGCGCCTGTACGCGCACGGACGGCCGCGGGCTGCGCGTCCCCGCCGAGCCGCCCGTCATCGGAGGGGGCTGGCTCCTGCCACCCGCCGAGGAGACCCCGGTCACCGACCCGGCCGTACTCCGGGCGGCCCTCGACCAGGCGGCCCGGCTGATCGAGGCGGCCGACAACTGCCGCTGAGGCCATAATGGCCAGGTGGGCGGATCTCCCGCCGCCGGTCCTCCCAGCTGACCGGCCCGAAACGGTGAGCGAGGACGAGAGCGCGTGGCACGTCGAGGAGCGGTCCGGGGCGCGAGCGACCGGAAGCGGTCCGAGCGCCGGCAGGAGCCCGTCTCCGCGACGGTGGACGGCGGTGTCGCCGAGCTGGTGCCCGACCGTGAACGCCCACGCGCCTGGACGCTGCTGCTGGACGGTGCCCCGCAGTCCCATGTGGACCTGGACGACCCCTCGTACCTCTCGTTCGAATACCAGCGCAGACTCGGCCATGTCATCGATCTCGCCGCGCCGCCCGGCCGGCCCCTCCAGGCGGTCCACCTCGGCGGCGGAGCCTTCACGCTCGCCCGGTACATCGCCGCGAGCCGCCCACGCTCCACCCAGCAGATCGTGGAGATCGACGCGCCCCTCGTCCAACTGGTGCGGCGGGAACTGCCGCTGGACCCGCAGGCCCGGATACGGGTCCGCTCGGCGGACGCCCGAGCCGGGCTCGGCAAGATCCAGGACGGCTGGGCGGACCTCGTCATCGCCGATGTCTTCAGTGGGGCCCGCACCCCCGCGCATCTCACCTCCGCCGAATTCCTCGCCGAGGTACGCCGGGTGCTGAAGCCCGGCGGCCAGTACGCCGCCAACCTCGCCGACGGCCCGCCGCTCACGCACCTGCGCGGCCAGGTCGCCACGGCCGCCTCCCTCTTCCCCGAACTGGCCCTGGCCGCCGATCCGACCGTCTGGCGCGGCCGCCGCTTCGGCAACGCGGTCCTGGTCGCCTCCGACCGGCCGATCGCGGTCGCCGAACTGACCCGGCGGGTCGCGAG
>NZ_JBHWZS010000137.1:0-21390 GCF_042728155.1 Streptomyces sp. NPDC060209 | reverse complement strand
GTGGTGTCGTCGGGCTTGAGGCCGAGTCCGGCGATGGAGGTGTAGAAGCCGATCTGGGCGTTGATGTTGTCGTACGTGCCCGGCTTGAACATCAGTGCATAGCGGCCCGTGCCGAACTGCGCGGACTCCTGCTTCTTGAAGATCTCGTCGACCTTGCCCTGGATGTTCGGAGTCGAGGGGTCGAAGACCAGCACGTTGGGGCCGAGGTCACCCCCGCCGGGGATCTGCGGGTCGCCGCCGCCGGTCGTGCCGAAGACCTGGAACTCCCAGAGGGAATGGCCGTATCCGGTGGCGCGCGCGGTGCCGGTCAGCCGGACGTAGCGGGCGGTGCCGGAGACGTTGAGGGTCTCGGTGCCGCCGGGGCCCGTGGTGGTGGAGTAGGCGGTGCTCCAACTGCTGTTGTCCGAGGAGAACTCGATCCGGTAGGCGGAGGAGTAGGCCGCCTCCCAGCGCAGCACGATCTGGCTCACCGAGGCTGCGGCGCCGAGGTCGATCTTGATCCACTGTGGGTCGGAGAAGGCGCTCGACCAGCGCGTTCCGTTGTTCCCGTCCACTGCCGCGGCAGCGGGAGTGCCGTCGTTCTCCTGGCTGGACGTGGTGACCGTCTTCCCCTGGGAGAGCAGCGCGGGTGCGGCGCTGGCGGGGGACTGGGGGATGAAGGCCAGGAGCGAGAGGACGAGACCGGCGATGACGGCCAGCACGCCGCTGCGTCTTCCGGTCGGCGCGAGCGGGGGTCTGTGGAGGTTCGGAGGTGCGTACACGGGGGGTCTCCTCTGTCGTGGGGCGGGTACACGACGCGCACAGCCGGAGAGCGCTCTCTCCGGCTGTGCGAGATACTCCACCCTTGTTACGAACGCGTCAAGAGATGTGCAACAACAGGTACATCAGGGCCTGTTGTCGACAAGAACTGATGACTGCGCCGTAGTGATGACCCCTCCTGGTGGTCCTCCTCGGTGACGCAACGTGAGATCTGACGGAGCATGGGTTCAGGAATTGGCGGATGGATTCACCGGGCGGCGTACGTCCGTACGTAGTCGAAGTCCGCCGTCGCCCCCGACCGGTTGTGGGAGACGAGGCCGATCTTCAGCGCGCCACGCACCGGCAGGGTCCAGGTCCCGCCCGCGGACCAGTGGACGCCGTCACGGCTGGTGGACGCGCGTACCTCGTGCTCCCCGTGCGCGGTGTCGTGGTGATAGGACATCCGCAGCCACATCGTGTCGGCCGTGGGGCCCCCGAACATCGGGGCGTTGGCCACAGACGTCGGCGGGGTGGTGGTGGGGCGCTCGCCCTCCTTGCCGAACTCGCTCACATCGAGCACGGCGCCGTCGCCGTTGGTGAGCGGCAGCACGGAATGGACGAGCTTGAACCACCGGTCGTCGTTCTCGTACAGGATGAGACCGGCCTGCTGGGCCGCCTGGTCGGGAGCGAACCGCAGTCTCGTCTCCACCGTGAAGTCGCCCTCGGGTGCGTCCCGCAGCAGCACGGAGGCCGTGTTGTTGCCCAGGTGGAGCTCCGCGTTCTGCGTCGGCCAGGAGAGCGCGCCGCCGGTCATGGTGACCCCCGCGGCCGGCCCGCGTACCCACTGCCAGGGGGAACCGGCACCCGTGCCCGGGACCGTGGCGGTGTCGAACTCGTCGCTGTGACCGGGGAGCAGACGCCCCGGCGGTGCGACGGCGACCCGCTTCGTCACAGGCCGGTACAGCGCGGCCGCACCCACGTTGTCCGCCGCCGCACCCGCACCTCGCGCGGCGGCGCCCACCGCCCCCTTGCGCACGGACGCGGCCGGCAGGTCGCGGGACTGCAGAGCCACCGGATCCCGCAGCCGGTCACCGGTCACCTCGGCCGTCAGCCGCTTCCCGCGTATCTCCACGGACACGTTGTTCCAGGTGTCCCAGGAGAATGCGGACGGCAGCGCGGTGACCTGCTCGCCACGGCTCCTGCCGCCCACGCGTACGTCGGTGACGAGCGCACCCCGCGCGCGGTCGAGCCAGGCCACGATCCTGTTGCCGGGGTCCCGGTAGGCGACGGTGAGCCCGGCCGCGCCGCCCGCCTCCGTCACCTTCAGGTCCGCCTCTGCCCGCAGGTCCGCGGGGGCGCGCCCGTCGGCGACGAGGTACGCGGCGTCCGTCCGGGAAGAGCCGGGGGTGTGCACCGCGTGGTCGCGTGCGGCCGGATCGGTCGCGGTGGACCAGCCGGTGGTGGCGGCGCCCTCGGCGCGCCAGCCCGTCAGGCCGCCCTCGTTGAAGGTTCCGCCGGCCGCCCACGAGGTGACCGGCGCGGTGGTCGGCCCGTCCGACGGTCCCGCTCCGGCCCGTACGACGGGCCAGCCGTCGATCCAGTCGAGCCGGTCGATGAGCATCGGGCGCCGGGTCAGCTTCAGGGTGCCGTTCGAGGCCGGTGCGAGGTCCGGCGACTCGGCGGGGATGCCGTGGTAGACCAGCCAGTCCTGGCCCGAGAGGTCGGTCTGGAGGGAGTTGTGGCCGGGGCCGATCCACCGGTTGCCGTTGGCCCCGGCGACCACGCCCGCCTTGCTGGTGAGGGCCATGAGATCGGTGCCCTCGTCGTCGGTGAACGGGCCGGTGGGGCTGGTGGACCGGCCCACCTTCACCTGGTAGCCGCTGTACGCGCCGTCGCAGCAGCCGGCGTCGGAGTAGAAGAGGTAGTAGAAGTCGTCGCGCCGCACGACGAAGCCGCCCTCGACCCGGCGCCCGCGGGCCACCTGTGTGACCTCGCCCTCGGTCCGGGTCAGGTCGGCGTTCAGCTTCGCGACGCAGATCGTGTCGTAACTGCCCCAGTACAGGTAGGGGGTGCCGTCCGTGTCCGTGAACTGCGCCTGGTCGATGTTGCCCGCCGGGCAGCCGCTCGGCGAGGGCAGCACGGCACCCCGGTCCGTCCACGGGCCCGTCGGTGAGGTGGACGTGACGAGTCCGACGGTGTTGCGCCCGGGTACGGAGTAGTAGAGGTAGTACCGGCCGAGGGCGTAGCGCACCTCGGGCGCCCACAGCCGCGAACCGTTGTGCCAGGCCGGCTTGTTCGCGGGAGTGAAGACCTCGCCCGCGTAGTCCCACGTCACCATGTCGGCCGAGCGCAGGATCGGCAGCATGCGCTCCCCGTCCTCACCCTTGCTCTGCATGACCGGGTTCTGGGTGCCGTAGGCGTACCAGAGGCCGTCCTTGCCGCGGATCATCGCGGGGTCGGGAAAGGTGTCGACGGCTCCGGTGGACACCGGGTTGGTGTACGTCGCCGCGGCGGCAGGACGGCTCTGTGCGCCGTGCGACGGAGCGGAAGCGAGGGTGAGCAGCCAGACCAGGGCGGCCGCCCCGGCCGCCCACCGGGGAAGGAGGCGGCCGCGGGCCGTTCGCGTGCGTCTCATGAGGTCTCCGTGAGGGTCCCGCCCGGATCCGCGGTCGCGGTCCAGGTCGTCTCATCGTTCTCGAAGGCGCTGAGGCTCGGGTCGTAGTCGGAGGCGCCGATGTCGTACATCGACGTCATCCAGTGGTAGAAGTTGTCGCCCCGGTCCCGCAGCAGCTCGTACAGCCGCCTCATCAACCTGGCCCGCACTTCCTTGAACTCGGGGTGCGTGTACCGGTTGCTGAGCTCGTGCGGGTCCGCCCGCAGGTCGTACAGCTCGTTGACGGACTCCGGGTTGACGACGAGCTTGTAGCGGTCGTCGCGGATCATCCGCTGCGGGTAGGGGAAGTGGTGACCGTGGAACTCCGCGACCAGCTCGCCCGGCCATTCCGGGTCCTCTCCCTTCACCAGTGGAACCAGGCTGCGGCTGTCCACCGCGGGGGACGGGTCGCAGCCCGCGAGTTCGAGGATCGTCGCGGTGCAGTCGGTGAGGCTGACCAGCTCGTCCCTGACCTGCGGGGCGGCCCCGGGGATCCGGATGATGCCGGGGATGCGGTAGATGTCCTCGTACATCGCCGGTCCCTTGTCATGGAGCCGGTGCGCGCCGGTGAACTCGCCGTGGTCCGCGGTGAAGAACACGGAGGTGTCCTCGCTGAGCCCCAGCTCGTCGAGGCGGGTGAGGATGCGCCCGATCTGCTCGTCGATCAGGGTGACGTAGCCCCAGTAGACGGCGATCAGCTTGCGGGTCGTCTCGATCGGGATGGTGTCGAAGGCCCAGTGCGCGCTGTAGTTGCGCTGCACCGGCGGTTTGCCCTCGAAGGTCTCGGCGATGGACGGCGGCAGCTCGACGAGTTCCGGATCGTAGAGGTCGAAGTAGGCGTCCGGCAGCAGATAGGGCAGATGCGGGCCGAAGAAGTGCGTGGCCAGGAAGAACGGCTCGTCGCCGGCCGCGTACCGTTCCAGGTGTTCGATGGCGCGGGTGGCGAGATAGTGCTCGAACGTCGCCTCCACCGGCTGGTGCAGCCGGGCGGCCAGGAGATTCCCCGGGTTCCCGCCCGGGGCCGTGCCCCGGATCGGTTCGGAGATGCGGTACGGGGGCAGCCCGTGCTCCTCCAGATACGCCAGGTAGTCCGGATGGTCGACGGGGTTGTGCCAGCCCGGCAGGTCGGGGCCCTCGAAACCGTACGAGGCGGCGTTGCGGTGGGTCCCGCCGTGCCACTTGCCGATGAGACCCAGCCGGTAGTCGCGTGCGGCGAGCGCCTCAGGGAAGGTGAAGGCGTCCTCGCGCAGGTCCTCCAGATAGCCCACGTTGCGCTCGTAGTTGGCGAGCAGCCTGTGACGGAAGGGCGCCTGCCCGGTGAGCAGACTCGCCCGCGCGGGGGTGCAGATCGCGGTGGGCGTGTAGAAGCGGTCGAAGCGCGTGCCGGTGGCGGCCAGCCGGTCCAGGTTCGGTGTGGCGACGTGCGGGTTGCCGTAACAGCCGAGGGTGTCCACCCGGTGCTGATCGGTCATCAGGAACAGCAGATTCACTTCTTGTACGCCTTCGTGTAGAGGTCACCCTCGTAGTACGTGTCCGCCGCCGGAGCCTTCTTGAGCTGGCCCGTGTCCACGAAGAACTCGCCGAGCCCGTCCAGCCAGCCGTCCACGGTGCCGTCCTCGGTCCTGGCCACCAGATCGGCAGTGGACAGCGTCTCCACGTTGGCCGCGTCCGCCGCCACCTTGGCGCGGTCGATCTTCAGCAGCGAAGCAGCCGCGTCGATGGCCTCGTCCGGGTGTTCGGCGCGCCAGTCGTTGGCCTTCTGGAGGACCTTGACGACCTTGCTGTTGAGCTTCTCGTCGCTCTTGGCGGGCGCCACGAAGGCGGTGGGGAACGCCCGGTCCTTGAAGTCCGCCGTACTCGCGACCTCGTTGAGCCCCGGCTTCTTCGCCTTGATGGTGTCGATCAGCGGATACCAGAGGCCCGCTCCGTCGATCTGCCCGGAGACGAAGGCCGAGACGATCGTGGACGGGTCCATCGGCACCTTCTCGATGTCCTTCTCCGACATCCCCGCCTTCTGAAGGGCGAGATTGAGTGCCATCGCACCGGAGGTGCCCTCGGGCACACCGACCTTCTTGCCCTTGAGGTCCTCGATGGAGCTGATGCCGGGCTGGGCTATGACCCGGTCGGCACGGGCGAGCGTGTTGATCGCGACGACCTTCGCCTTGCCCGACGCGGGCAGCCACATGGCGCCGGGGCCGATGTAGCCGAAGTCGAGGTTGCCCGACCCCAGCGCCTGGATCTGGAGCGGGCCGTTGGTGAACGTCGAGTACTCGGGGTTCAGCCCCTCCTCCTTCCACAGCCCCTGCTTGTCCGCGATGGCCAGCAGGCTCGCGCCGTTGTAGTCGCTGATGTAGCCGAAGCGGACGGTGGAGGCGCCGTCGGCTGACGAGTCGCCGGAGCATCCGGTGACGGAGAGTGCCAGGGCGGACACGGCGACGGCCGCCGTCAGGGCGCGCTGAGGTAGACGCATGGCGCAAGGTTCCTTAAAAGAGTTCGTGGGAGCGGGAGACGGGTGGGTTTCAGGCGGCCGGGGCGGCCGGGGTCTGGTGGTACACGGCGGTCCACACGGCGTTGCGGATCCGGGCGAACTCGGGCGAGAGCCGGATGGCTTCGGTACGCGGATAGGGCAGGTCCACGTCGATGACCGACTGGATCCGGCCGGGCCGCGCGGCCATCACCACGACGCGCCGGGCGAGATACACGGCCTCGTCCACGTCGTGCGTGATGAACAGGACGGTGCGCCGGTCCCGGCTCCAGGTGTCCAGGAGCTGGTCCTGGAGCTGGACCCGGGTCAGCGCGTCCAGCGCGCCGAAGGGCTCGTCCATCAGCAGTACCTGTGGATCGACGGCGTAGGCGCGGGCGATGGCGCAGCGCTGCTTCATCCCGCCCGACAGCGTCTTGGGCAGCGCGTCGGCGAAGTCGGTGAGGCCGACCAGGTCGATGGCGCGCTCCGCCCGCAGCTTCCGTTCCACGGCCGGCACGGACGCCAGCTTCAGCCCGAACTCGACGTTGCCGCGCACGGTCAGCCAGGGGAACAGCGCGTACTGCTGGAAGATCACCCCGCGGTCCGGACCGGGACCGGTGACCGGCCGCCCGTCGACGAGGACCTCGCCGGAGGTCGGGGCGGCGAGCCCGGCGGCCAGATTGAGCAGGGTGCTCTTGCCGCACCCGGACGGGCCGACGACGGTGACGAACTCCTCGTCACCGATGTCCAGCGACACCTCGTCCAGGGCGGTGAAGGTGGTCTTCTTCAGTGGAAAGGTCCGTGAGACGTTCCGGAAGGAGATCTTGGGGTTCATCGGGTCTCCTGCCAACGGGTGAGGCGTCGTTCGGCGAGCAGCAGCAGCCGGTCCATCAGAAGGCCGAGCAGGCCGATGGTGATCAGACCGACGAAGATGGTGGGGAGGTCGTAGTAGAGCTGAGCCGTCTGCATTCGGTGGCCGAGCCCTTCCTGCGCGGCGATCAGCTCCGCCGCGACGAGGGTTCCCCAGGCGGAGCCCAGCCCGATCCGCATCCCGACGAGGATGAACGGCGCGGAGGCGGGGACGACCACCTTGAGGAAGATCGTCCCGTCACGGGCGCCCAGCACCCGCGCCGCGTCGATGAGTGTCCTGTCGACGCCCACGACGCCCTGGAAGGCGGCCACGACGCTCGACAGGAACGCCGCCAGGAAGATCACGAACACCTTGGGAACCTCGCCGATGCCCAACAGCACGATGGCCAGCGGAATCATCGCCAGCGGCGGCACCGTACGGAAGAACTGGACGTACGGTTCCAGCAGCCCGCGCGCCACCGGGTACCAGCCCATCAGGAAGCCCACGGGCACGGCCAGCAGGGTGCCCAGCGCGAAGCCGGTCAGCACACGCCGCAGACTGGCCAGCGTGTCTTCGGCCAGCGTGCCGTCCGCGATCAGCTCGCCCGCCCTGCCCGCCACGGCGGCGGGTCCCGGCAGCGCCTGCACCCCGAGCGAGGCCAGCCACGCCCACACGCCGACGCCTGCCACCAGGGCGATCAGATTCAGGGCGATCGCGGGGACGCGTATGCCCTTCCGCCGGGGCTCGCGGGTGCGTACCGCGTTCTCCCGTACGGGAGCGTCCCGCTTGACGGGTGTCTCCGTGGAACTCATGTGGCGTCCTCGGGAAGGTCTTCGCTGCCCGGTTCCGGGTAGCGGGCGAGCAGAGGGGATTCATGGAGGGCGAGGGCCACTCCGCCGAGCGCCCCGCCCGCCTCGCCGAGACCGGCGGGCAGCAGCGTCACGCGCCCGCGGGCCAGCGGCAGGACATGCGCGTCGAGTGCCTCCTGCACGGGGGCGAGCAGCGCCTCACCGGCCCGGGCCAGTTCACCGCCCAGCACGATCACACCCGGGCCGACCGCGTTGACGACCCCCGCGAGCACCGCGCCGATCCTGGTTCCGGCCGCCCGCAGCACCTCGTGCGCCGCCGGGTTGCCGTTCTCGACCGCCCTCAGGAGCGTCGGGACGTCGTCCGCGCGTCCGCCCAGTGCGCGGTAGGAAGCGAGGACGGGCCCGATCGACGCGATCGTCTCCAGGCACCCCCTGCCCCCGCACTCGCACGGTCCGCCCTCGGGGTCGGCGGTGATGTGCCCGAGCTCGCCCGCCAGGCCGTCCACACCGCGGTGGAGCGAACCGTTCACGACGAGGCCGCCGCCCACTCCGTGCGAGAGCCGCAGGTACAGCACGTCCTGACTGGCCGCAGCCGCCCCCCAGGTCGACTCCGCGAGGGCGGCGAGCCGGGTGTTGTTGTCCAGCAGGACCGGGGCCCCGAACCGCTTGCCCAGCAGTCCGGCCAGGGTCGCCAGCGGTTCCTCCGGCGCGCCTCCGGCCGTCCGCACCGGGCCGACGACGCCGACCCCGACCGCACCGGTCGTGCCGAGGGAGGCCAGCCGGAGGGTGCCGCCGGCCAGGGAGGCGACCAGCCGCTCGGCCAGCTCCACCCGCCGCTCCCAGGAGAGCCCCGGGGGGTGGGCCCGGCTCGCCGAACCGATCACCTCGTGCGCCACGTTGGCGGCGGCCACATGGACGGCGCGGCGGGCGAAATCGATGCCGACGGCCTGGCCGGCCGCGGGGTTGAGCGTGAGGTGTTCCACCGGACGGCCACGCCGGCGCGGACCGGGTTCCGCGGCGGCGGCCACGACGGCACCGCTCGCGACCAGGGTCCCGACTATGTCGTACAGCGTGGTGCGCGACAGCCCGGCCTGGCGTCCGAGCTCGGCCCGGCTCTGTGGTCCGTGCCGGCGCAGCAGGCCGAGTACGCGTTCCTCGTGCCCGCGCCTCAGCCGCGAGAGAGGTCCACCGTGTGAGTGCATGGCGCCCAGCATGATGACCGCACGATTTTTAAGTCAATGACCCGGAAAAATATTCATGTTGCCGCAATGACGGCGGGATCAGGCCGTGCGCACGCAGCGGAAGCCGAGGTTCCCCGTGGTGCTGTCCGGTGTGTTGCGGGTACGGGCGGCCACCCGGTAGCGGTTGCAGTACGAGCGGTGGCACAGGTAGGAGCCGCCCCGCATCACCTTGGCGTCCCCCGTGCCCGGCCCGCGCGGGTCGCTCCGGCGCACCCCCGGGTGCGCGGTGCTCCACCAGTCCTGGCACCACTCCCAGACATTGCCCGCCATGTTGTACAGGCCGAAGGCGTTCGGCAGGTAGGCATCGACCGGGGCGGTGCCCGCGTAGCCGTCCTCGGCGGTGTTCTTCGTGGGGAAGTGCCCCTGCCAGATGTTGCAGCGGTGCTCTCCGTCCGGGGTCAGGTCGTCGCCCCACGGATAGCGGGCCTGCTCCAGGCCGCCCCGGGCCGCGTACTCCCACTCGGCCTCGGTCGGCAGCCGGGCACCGGCCCAACGGCTGTACGCGCGAGCGTCGTTCCAGGAGACGTGCACCACGGGATGGTCCTCATGGTCGTCGATCCCGCTGCCGGGGCCTTCGGGCGTGTCCCACCGGGCCCCCTCCACTCCGCACCACCAAGGAGTGCCGTCCGGCCGGCCCGCGCCACGCCGGAGCGCGGCCGGCAGGAACCCGGCGAAGACGTACGACCAGCCGAATCGCTCGGCCTCCGTCACGTAACCGGTGGCCGACACGAACTCCGCGAAGCGCAGGTTGCTCACCGCGTGCGCGTCGATGCGGAAGGCGGAGACCCGCACCTCGCGGACAGGGCCCTCACCGTCGGCCTTGAACCCCTCGGGGTCCTCGGTCCCCATGAGGAACGACCCGCCGGGCAGCAGCACCATGCCGTCGCCGGCCGCCCCGCTCCGGGCTGACGGCGACAGGGCGAGGCCGCCTGCCCGATCCGCCTGACCTGCATGTTCCGCCCATTCCCCCCGGGCGGGCGCAGCGGTCCCGGACGGGCCGTCAGACCTCCTGCGGCCGGGGGAGCAGCAGCCTTCGGGTGCGATGTCGTTCATGTGGCGATCCTACGAGCACCGCGGAAACCCCCTACACCGATGATCATCTTCGCCCAAACCTCCTCCCGGCGTGGCGTGCCGTCCAACGGGTGACATCCGGCTCCCTGTCACACGATGGGCCCACCGCGTCGCTCGAATGCGTCCCTCCCGAGTGGTGCGCCTCCGGATTACAGCTGACGGTGGATCACGTCGCCCCCGTGAACCGATGAGCCGACAACCAGCCGGCCAGCGCGGGAGTGGCGAAAGGACTGTGTACCCATGCGCTCTGCCCGCACCCTTTTCGCATCGGCCGCCGTCACGGCGGTCCTCGCGGTCTCCGTTCCCGCCGCATACGCCGTGACCTCGGCGGACGACTGGGACAAGGACAGCGGTTCCTCCGCCAGCAGCAACGACGACCGTGAGAAGCCGGACTCGTGGAAGCACGACAAGCCCGAGGGCGGCGTCCACGCCGGTGGCGGCGCGCTGGCCGGCGTTTCGGCCGACGACTGGGAGAAGGACAAGGCCAAGGACGAGGACAAGGACGAGGCCAAGGACGAGGACAAGGAGTCCGGTTCCGGCAGCAACGACGACCGTGAGAAGCCGGACTCGTGGAAGCACGAGAAGCCCGAGGGCGGCGTCCACGCCGGTGGCGGCGCGCTGGCCGGCGTTTCGGCCGACGACTGGGAGAAGGACAAGGCCGAGGACGAGGACAAGGAGTCCGGTTCCGGCAGCAACGACGACCGTGAGAAGCCGGACTCGTGGAAGCACGAGAAGCCCGAGGGCGGCGTCCACACCGGTGGCGGCGCGCTGGCCGGCGTGACGGCCGACGACTGGGAGAAGGACAAGGAGTCCGGCTCCGACAGCGGATCGGACAGCGAGAAGACCTGGAAGCACGAGAAGCCCGAGGGCGGCGTCCACACCGGTGGTGGCGCGATGGCGCTCTCCGGCAGCAGCCTGGCCGCCGGTTCGGTCCTGATGCTCGGTGGCCTGGGTGCGGCAGCGTACAAGCTGCGCCGCCGCAACGCCTCGGGTGCCGCGGCCGCCTGACCGGTGACCCGCACCACTGAATGAATCTGTCGTGGCCGCCGCCCTCTCCCGGGGCGGTGGCCACGCCGATTTCCCCCGTACAGCCGTCCGTACCCTCGCACGCGAAAGGCAGCATGCGCATGGCCGCCCCGCAGCCGACCGTCCCGGATTCACCTTCCCCTGCCCTCGGCCGTTCCCTGCTGTGGCCCGTCGCGGCGGTGGGGCTGGGCTTCCTCCTGGTCTACAACTCCTTCGACGCGTCGGCGGGAGTCCCGCCGGCCCCGGCCGTGGTGTCCCTCCCCGCCGCCTCCGCACCTGCCTCGCCCACCCCGTCGGCATCCGCGTCCACCGCTCCGCCCGAGTTGCCCCCGTCCTACCCGAAGCGGATCTCGATCAGGTCGATCGCGGTCGACGCCCCCTTCACACCACTGGCGATCGGCCCCTCCGGGCAGCTGGACGCGCCGCCCGCCGACGACGAGAATCTGGCGGGCTGGTTCAAGAACGGCGCCACCCCCGGAGAACGCGGCACCTCGGTGGTGGCGGGGCACGTCGACACCAAGACCGGCCCCGCCGTGTTCCTGCTGCTCAGCACCCTCAAGGCGGGCAACACGGTGGACATCACCCGTGAGGACGGCGTCGTCGCCACCTTCAAGGTCGACTCGGTCGAGACGTTCAGCAAGGAGGACTTCCCGGACGAGCGGGTGTACGCCGACAAGGGCACCGCCCAGCTGCGTCTGATCACCTGCGGCGGTGTCTACGACAAGAAGAAGAAGGACTACGAGGACAACGTGGTGGTGTTCGCCCACCTGGCCTCCGCCAAGAAATCCTGAGGCTGCCGGCCCTTGCCCCTGACGCACGGGTGAGGGCTTAACGTCTGCGTGCTTCCGGCCGGCCGGGTCCGAAGCACGCAGACGAGGAGTCCGCCCATGACCGCACGCCCGACCCTGCCCCGTACGTCCCGGGAGGTACGGCTCGCCGCCGGACCCGAAGGCCTGCCGCGCCCCGAGCACTTCCACGTCGTGGAGAGCCCGCTGCCGCGGCCGGGGGAGGGGGAGGTGCTGGTGCGGAACAGGTACTTCCAGGTCTTCCCCGCCCTGCGCACCCTCGTCGGCGGCGGGGTGGAAGGCGCACCCTTCCCCGGTGTGGCTCCCGGGGACACGCTGTTCGGCCCGGCCGTCGGCGAGGTCGTGGCCCGGCCGGGATCCGCCGGACCGCCCCTGGGCGCGCAGGTCTCGCACTTCCTCGGCTGGCGGGAGTACGCGGTGGTGCCCGCGGCGGAGTGCACCCTGCTCGGCGACGGCGAGCTCCCCGACCCGGCAGCACATCTGTCCCAGGGCTCCCTGGCGTACACGGCGCTCACCCGGGTCGCGGAACTCAGGGCAGGGGAAACCGTGTTCGTGTCGGGCGGGGCAGGGGGGATCGGCTCCATGGCGGGTCAGATCGCCAGGCTGCTCGGGGCCGGACGTGTGATCGGGAGCACGGGCTCACCGGCCAAGGCCGAACGGATGACGGGAAGCCTCGGATACGACGCGGTCGTACTGAGGGGCTCGGAGGGTTCCCTGTCCGCCCGGCTGGCCGAAGCGGCACCCGAAGGTATTGATGTCTTTGTCGACATGGTCGGGGGAGAGCAGCTACGGGCCGCGGTGGGGGCGGCGCGACCCGGCGCCCGGTTCGTCCTGGTCGGGACGCTGGCGGGCCAGCTGTCCGACAAGGGTGGCGGCGTCACGGCTCCGGTCGAGATCGACACCTTCCAACTGGTCGTCAAGCGGATCACGATGCGGGGGATCACCGGGCTGGACCATCCGGAGGCCCACGGCGAATGGACCCGGAAGTTCGGCGAATGGCTGCGTTCCGGCGACATCACCTTTCCCCATGTCCGGATCAGGGGCATGCACAACGCACCTGGCGCGTTGCACGATTTGATGGCCGGACGGCATCTCGGCACGGTGGTGGTCGAGCTGTAGCACCGGAACGGCACGACAGCGGGGGTGGGGTATGCGGATCGGTGACGCCGCGGCGGCTGCCGGGACCACGCCGAGAGCACTTCGGTTCTACGAGGAGCGAGGGCTGCTGCCCCCGCCGGCGCGCAGTACCACGGGACAGCGGCAGTACGGCTCACGGGATGTCGCCCGGGTACGGGTCATCCGCGAACTGCTGGCCCTGGGGCTCACGGTGGAGGACCTGGGGCATTGCGCGGACCGCCTCGACCTGCTGATGGACGATCCGCCGCAGCGGTGCGGTGCCTCCGGCGAGGGGGACGCCGGGAGCCCTGGGGTCGCCGCGCGGAGGCTGGCGGTGCTCGACGCGGAGATCGACCGGCTGACCCGGCTGCGCGGTCAACTGGCCGCCCGGGTCGGCCCGGCCTCCCCGTAAGCGGATCGCCCCGTTCGCGGCCGGAGGGCGCTGAGGCAGTTGCGGATCATTGCTGGATGCCAGGGTGGTCGAGTGCAGCAGCTGAGTATGCTCTGGTCATGAGCGAATCAACTCCCCCGTCCGCTTCGTCCGCGGCTGACTCTGAGGTGGAGTCCCTTCGCTCAGTTCTTGAGCGCAACCGGCGGACCTTCGCCTGGAAGACGTCAGGGCTTGATCAGAAGGATCTGCGCGCGACCACAGCCGCCAGTTCGATGACGCTCGGTGGTCTCGTCAAGCATGTGGCCTTGGTGGAGGCGGACTGGCTGGCTGTGAAGCTGGCTGGCCGTGAATACGGAGCCCCTTGGGACGCTGTGGACTTCGATGCCGACCCTGATTGGGAATGGCGCACCGGGGCGCTGGACTCTCCGGAAGATGTCTGCACGGTGTGGCGAAACGCTGTCGAGCGATCACGCGAGCTCGTGGCTGAGGTCATCGAGGAGCGCGGGCTTGACGGACCGGCCTCCTTCACCTGGCCGGACGGTGGTACACCCACCGTGCGCGACATGCTCTTGGACATGATCGAGGAATACGCGCGGCACACGGGCCACGCGGACATCCTTCGCGAGGCAGTGGACGGCCGCGTCGGCGAAGGTGCGCCCAAGGACTTCACCTTCTGACGAGCTCGTGCGTGGTTGCCGGCCGTGCGCTCGGGCGACCGGCTCCTGGCCCCCTCGGCCGTCCTCCGGTACGGCGCCATGCACAAGTGCTCGACTGCGGGTCCGTGTGGACCGCAACCTCATGCTGAGACCGGCGCAGTGCGGTTCCTGTTCGCCGAGCGAGCCGGTCGCGCCCGACCCGGTGGGGCACGATGACGACATGGTTCACATCGCGTTGTTCCACTCAGTCCTCGGTCTGCGCCCGTTTGAACTCCTCGCCGCCGAGCGGCTGCGACGCGCCGGGCACGAGGTCGTAACGCCGGACCTCTTCGGCGGCGGGAACGCGGCGACTCTCGATCAGGGATTCCAGCTGCTTGACGAGGTCGGCTGGGTGACCGTGGCCGATCGCGCGCGGCAGGCCCTCAGTGGTATGCCGGATGACACCGTGCTCGTCGGTGTCTCCATGGGTGTAGGTGTCATCGCCGATCTCTGGCCCGAGCGCACAGCTGCCGCCGGCGTTGTTCTCCTGCACGCGACCGCCGATCTTCCGCCAGTGATTCGTCCAGGTATGAGGGTGCAGTTGCACGCTGCTGAGCCGGACGATTTCGCGCCGCCCCAGCGCGTTGCGGCGCTCTGCCGAGCGGCGCAGGAACGGGGCGTCGACCTGGAGATCTTCCGCTATCCGGGCGTCGGCCACTTCTACACCGACCCTGAACTTCTGGACCATGACCCGGGCGCAGCAGAGCTGACCTGGCGCCGGGTGCTGGACTTCCTCGGCTGAGGCTCTTTGTCGATCGACGTCGACTGCTCTCGCCTCCTCCGGGAGCCGTCACTCGGGCTGATCCGTAGGCAGACTCGTAAAGCCGCATCTCACCAGGGTTCGGTCCAACTGCCCTCAGCAATCGGCGAGCTCGCACGGTTTGCTGTTCAACACGCTGGACCTGACAGGGAACGTGGCCCCGGCCGGTCCGCCGAGGCGTCGGTATCCACTGGATGAGCCGGCCCGTACACACCTAATATCCGACGGTGACCACGACCTCCACCGACGCGCGGATGCAGCAGCGATACACGGGCGGTCCGGCGCGCGACATGGTCGCGGACGTATGCCCGGTCTCCGAGCTCGGGCCGCTCATCGGACACGAGGACGCCCGTACGCGGTATCTGGGGCTCACCCTGCTGTCCCAGCGGGTGGCCGGGCCCGGGCTGCCGGCCGGTGAGGCGGCCGAGCTGGCGGGACTGCTGCCGCGTGACATGCCGGAGTCGCCGGACGAGTCGCTCCTCCTGGCCGGGCTCCACGCACGGCTCGGGATCCACCTCCCGCGCCGGCGGCTGCCGGCCTGGCGCACGGCACCGCTGCAGGAGCGGGTGCGGATCGCCTGGCTGCGTGCCGAACTCCTCACCAGCCCTTCGGCGCTGCGGAACGAGCAGCCCGGCGAACCCCTCTACCAGGCCGTGCGCGGCATCGACGCCGGTGACGCCCACCGCCCGGACCGGCTCGTGGCCGAACTCCTGGGCTCCCGAGCCCCCGTCCTCCGCGCGGAGGCGGTCCGGCTGATCCGGCAGGGCCTGCACGCGGGCCTGCTGGCTCCCGACCTCGCCAGAGCTCATCTGGCCGGGCTGCTCGGGGACCCGGTCGACCCGGTCGTCGCCGCCGCCGTCCTGGAGGAGCTGGCCGAGCCCTGGGCGGCGTCGGCCCCTCTGCCCGCAGCCCGCTTCATCCCGTTTCTCGACTCCCACGCTGCCCCGACTGCGGCTCTCGCCCTCACCGCCGCGGCCCGGCACGGGCACGGCGCACTGTTGCCCCGGACGGCGTCCGACCCCACCGCGCCTCCGGCACTACGACGCCTGGCCATGGAGCTCCTCGGCGACCTGGCGGAACGCGATGACGTCGGCGGGCTCCTGGACATCGCCGCCCAGGACCCGTTGTTGCTCGGCGGGCCCGCGGTGAGCTGCCTGCAAGGACTCCACCGGCGCGGGCACTTCCCCGAGGCGTCCCAGGCGCCGGTCCTCGTCGGCCTGGCGCTGGCCGATCACTCGATCGATCCCCGTACGGTCGCGACCATCCTCTACACCTGCCGCAGGACGACGCTGGACCTGCTGGTCGACGCCCCGCCGGACGACCCGAGCTGGCCCCGCCGGCTCGTCCTGCTCGTCGCCCTGGCCGGGCAGGGGACAGGTGACCTCCCCATCGGGGCGGCCGTCACCCGCCTGCTCCCCTCCGCGCGCGTACCCGCGCCCTTTCTCGACGCGATCCGTGAACTCCGGCACGAGGGCGCCGAGGAGGCCGTGCTCGCCCTGCTGCCCGAAGCCCCGGCGGCGGCCCTCGACACGCTCGAAGCCATCGGCGGACCCCGCACGGTCGCCGCCCTCACCGAAGCGCTCGGCCCGGACGCCGACGGCCGAGGCATCGCTCCCTACCTCCGCCCGGTGCGCCACCGAGCGCTCGAACTCCTGTGGCAGCTCAACACCGACCCGGACCTTCGACGCCACCTCCTCGGCCGTGTCGATCCCACCGCGCTGCCCCCGGCGGTCGCGGCCGACCTCGGAGCCCCGGACGAGCGGGAACTGGCACTGCTGGCCGCCGGTCCGGAGCCCGGCGATCCGGTCGCGGCACTGTGCGCGCTCGCGGCCCACGGCAGCGCGGCCACCCTGCCTGCCGTCACCGGCCTGCTGCTGCGGGTCGTGGTCGAACTGGCAGCGTCATGGGAGACGGTGGAGACGGGCCCGGAAACGGCCCGGGCCGAGGAACCCGTAGTTCCCCAGGAGATCCTGGACGCCGTACGCGGTCTGGGCGGCCGTCTTCACGAGCGGCGCAGGATCAGGCCGTCCTGTCTGCTCGGCGCCCGGGACGCCCGGGAGGCGGGCGACGCGCTGGTCGCAGGGATCGCACTGGACCTGCTGGACCGGCAGGGCCTGCCGGCCCGTCAGCAGTCGATCCTGCTCGAAGTCCTGCGGCGCGCACCGTCCACCCAGTCCCGCCCGCGTGTGCACCGGCTGCTGCGTCACCGTGATCCGCATGTGCGCAAGCAGGTGATCGCGCTCCTGGGCGCGGGCGCGGCGGGCGAGGACGCGCAGGCCCTCTCGGCCACCCTGATCGCGCTGACCCGGGCCGACGACATCCAGACCGTACGGCAGTCGCTGCTGGCTCTCGGCCACGCGGAGGCACGATGGGCCTGCCCGGCGATCACCGCTCTCCTCTCCCACCCCACCATGAACATCAGGAAGACCGCCGCCTCGACCCTGGTGCGCGCAGGGACACCGGCCGCCGTGCCCGGCCTCCTGCGCGCGCTCGGCCGCAACGACAACCCGGGGCTGCGCGCCGGGCTCGTCGCCGCACTGCGAGCGGTGCTGGGTGATGCCTGCACGGCCACGCTCCTCGCCGCCGCCGAGCGCTCCCAGGACCCCCGTGAGCGGGCGCTGCTGCTGCGAGGTCTCGACGGCGCCCTCGCCTCCCGCACGGTCCTCGCCCTGGCCGATCAGGGCTCCCAGGTCCTGCCGGACCTGCTCGCTCCGGTGGCGGACGGCCGGATCCGTCTCGGGGCGGGAACCACCGCCGATCTCGCGGAGCTGTCGGCCGGGCACGGGATCACGGTGTCCGGTCACCCGTCCGACGCGGAGTCCTGCGCCGCCGTGCTCATCGGCCACGGCTGGAACCCCCCGGTCGCCCTGCGCCTGGCGGACAGCCAGGAGGCCCTGCCGGCACGGCTCCTGCGGGAGCTGCGGCCGATGCTGGCGGACTGGCTGCGCCTGGCCCGGTCCGTGCCGGAGGCCGCCCGGGGCAGGGTCCTGGGCCTCGTCCTGCGGATGTGCCCCGCGCCGTGGCAGACCGACGAGTCGGAGCACTTCGCGGATTCCGCCCGGTTGCTGGTGGAGGGGCTCGCCGGCGAGCAGGAGCACCGGCCCGGTCTCCTCTCCGTACTCCAGGCCGTGGCGCCCCGGCTGCCCGGCACGGAGCGCATGGCGGTCGCCGATGCCGTACGCGCCATGTCGCCCCCGCAGCACGTGCGGGCACTTCGGCTGCTCCGTGCCTGCGATGCGGTGCTGGGCAGAGACGATCTGGACCGGGCCCTCGCCGCCGCCCGCTTCGGCACCGACGTCCAGGAGACCGAAACCGCCGTGCTGCGTGAGGTGTTCGGCACGCCGGGCCCGCCACGCCCGAGGCCGAGGCCTGGCGGTCCACGCTGCGCGCGGCCCTCCGCACACGCCGGGCACTGGTGGAGTTCCGGCTCGGCGGCCACCGGTGCCCGCCGGACTCACGGCAGCGCCTCGGAGTCCTCATGGCTGCCTTTCCCGATGCCGGCGACGATGGTGTGAGAGCCCTCCTCGTCGACTGGATGACGTGCCTTCAGCCCCTGGGCGTACCGCCGTGGACGCTCGCCGAGACAGCGGGCCCGGCTTCGGAAGTCGTACGCGACGGCGATCTCGACCAGCCGCGTTCCGCCGCGCAGCGCGCCCGGCTGCTGGTCATGCTGGACGCGCCCGACGCCGGCCGCAGAGCGGGGGCCGCCCGGCAGCTCCTGGACTGGCCGGAGCCGGAGCCGGCCGAGGCGGTCCTCGACGTGTACCTCCGAGGACGTATCCCCCTGCCGTCCGGAGCCCGCCTGGCCCAGACGCTGGTCACCGTCGATCCGGCCGTGCTGAGCGATGGGGGGATCATGCCCGCCAGGGTGGTCAGACTCGCCGGGCAACTCGGGCCCTGGGATCTCGTGCCGTTGATCCCGCTGCTGCTCGGATGGTGGGAGCACGGCCCTGCCGGCCTCCGGACGGAAGCCGGTCACGCCCTGCGCGGGGCGCCCGCCGATGTGCTGGCGGACCACCTCCGGCCGCGGCTCGCGGCGGGTGCATGGGGTTTCCTGGACCTGCTGACCGGCCGGCGGCTGCTGGCCTCCCCGGACATGACGCGGATCCGGGAGCGGCTGAGGGTGGAAGGGCGCGACGACCTCGCCGAGAGGCTCCTCCTGGACGAAGGGCCGGGATCCGCTTCACGGACGTCGGCTCCCCCCGGAGCGGTCCACCGTCCCGTGCGGGCGGAACTGCTCCGCCTGGCCCGTACAGGAGGCCCTGAGCAGATCCGCAGAGCCCTCTCCCGCCTCGCGGAGGAGCACAACGGCCGGGCCCCGGACCGCGACCCCGCGCTGAGGGAGGTCATCGGCGAACTGCTGGCCCATCCCAGGCCCAAGGTCAGGCTGCACGCCCACCGGACCTCGCGCGCCATGCTGGACCGGCCGGCCCACCTGCTCCATACCGCCGTCCTGCTGGACGATCCGCAGCCCGACATCAGCCGCATGGCGATCAGAACGCTCTGCCACGCCTCCTGGGAACCCGCTGTTCCCGCGCTGGTCGCTCTGCTGGACCACACGCATCCGGCGGTTCGCGAAGAGGCCGCCGAGGGGCTGCTGCTGATGCGCGCAGCGGCGGTTCCCGCTCTGCGGCACGCCGTCGGGCATGCCCGTCCCGACAAGCGGTCCCGCTACACCTGCCTCCTGGAGCGGCTCACCGGGCCCGACGACGGGGCGCCCCCGCCGTGAGTTCTCAGCGGGCGCCCTCCCGGTCCGCCACGGCGACCTGGTGCAGTGTGCGGCCGGTGCGGGCCGAGCGCGCGTGGTACGGATCGGGGGTGCCCGGCCGGTCGTGGACGGCCTGCCGGTCGTTGGCCTTGATCAGCAGCCAGGCCTCCGGCCCCCGGGTCCCGTCCTCGTCGTCCATACGGAAGCGGGTGAGGGCGAATTCGCCGTGCAGCTTGGCCCCGTCGAGCCAGAACGTGGCGTGCCCGCCTTCCAGGGATTCGGCGAACGGGACGGGGGCGCCCGCAAGGTCGTGACTGGTCGGGCGGTAGGTGCCCTGGTCCCAGACGATCACGGTGCCGCTGCCCTGCTCGTCCCGCGGAATGACGCCTTCGAACTCGCGGTACTCCAGAGGGTGGTCATCCGTCGGAACCGCCAGCCGTTTGTCGCTCGGATTGTCCGACGGGCCGCGCGGAACGGCCCAGGACTTCAGGACGCCGTCGACCTCGAGCCGGAAGTCGAAATGCATTCGCCGGGCGTCGTGGATCTGCACCACGAAACGCCGTGTGCTCTCGCTGTCCACGCCTGATCCTTCCGCCGGTGCGGTCGGACGGTGCGCGCCCGCCCGGCCGAGGCCGCGCGAGCCCCGCACAGTCCATGTCTCCACTGTGCCGCCGCCCACGGCACGCCGCATGGCGGCGGAACGGTGGAGCCCGCGCGGAGAGCCGTCAGCCGGTGTACCGCTCGAGTGCCGCGTCGGCCGCCGCGCTCGACGGGTGCCACCAGGTGGTGACCGGCTCCCAGACCCGGATCCCGTCCGGCGCCCCCAGACCGGCGGCCTCGAAGGTCCGCCCGCGGTGAGCGGGGTTCCCGGCGACCGTCAGCCGGTCCACCACCCGCAGCTCCGTGGCCGACGGATCCAGGGTGCGTACCGCGGCGTAGGCGGAACCGCCGGCCGGTACGCGGTACGCACCGCTCCCGCCCTCGGGCACCGGCAGAGCGGGGCCGTCCAGATCGCCGAAGACGACCGTGGGGATGCGGTCGACGACGCAGACCTGCCGACTGTGGTTGGTGACGCTGATCCGCACCGTCTCGGGCTGGTCCGAGGCCGCAGCGGTCACCTCCAGGCTGCTCTCCCGGCAAGTGGGAGGAGCGGGCGCGGCAGCGGAGGAGGAGGCCGGCGTCAGCAGGGCGAGGGCCAGGGCCACGGCAAAGGTGGCGGGAAGGGCTACTTCGGTACGGATGCGCATGGGATGTCCGTTCCCCGTCGCGGCGACTTCTACCCGTACCCGCCCGGTCTGGACCAGATCCTTGACGGGCCTCGGACCACTGCCTTAAATCAAGTGTTGAAAGATACGCCTGGGGCGATCGCGCCAAGCGTTCACCTCTCGGCGTAGACCTGTCATGCGCATGACCGTCATTCCCCCCAGAGAACTGTCATCCCCCCACCCGAAACGATGTGATGACTGTGCCTTCCCCCCACCACGCCGTGCGTCGCCCCTCGAGGAGGCGCCGTACGACGCTGTACACCGCTCTGTCCCTGCTCTGCTGCTCCGTGGCCATGACCGCACTGCCCGCCGGAGCCTCGGCCGCACCCGACCCCCACACGGCTGCGTCCTCCACGGCTTCCCGGGCGGCACAGGCCGTCGCCTTCGCCGACGAGTTCGACGGACCCGCGGGCTCCGCCGTCGACGGCGGCAAATGGCAGACCGAGACCGGCGACAACGTCAACAACCACGAACGGCAGTACTACACGGCGGGCAACAGCAACGCCGCCCTCGACGGCCAGGGCAACCTCGTCATCACCGCACGCAAGGAGAATCCCGGCAACTACCAGTGCTGGTACGGGACCTGCGAGTACACCTCGTCCCGCCTCAACACCTCCGGCAAGTTCACCCAGACGTACGGGCATGTCGAGAGCAGGATGAAGATCCCGCGCGGCCAGGGCATATGGCCCGCCTTCTGGATGTTGGGCGCCGACATCGGCAGCGTCGGCTGGCCCAACAGCGGTGAGATCGACATCATGGAGAACGTCGGCTTCGAACCGGGCACCGTCCACGGCACC
>NZ_JBHWZS010000136.1:0-21470 GCF_042728155.1 Streptomyces sp. NPDC060209 | reverse complement strand
GGGGGGGGTGTGGTTTTTCTGGGGTAGCGTAGGGGGGCGTTGGTTGTGGACCACTGTCGTCCCCCCCTCAGGGTAAACGCTTGTGCACCCCACGACGCCCGAAGCGCCGATCCCGCGGCCGCACCCCCCGGTGACGGCATTTGCATATACATGCGAACGAGTGCATACTCTTCCTATGTCTAAGGTTCTCACCTCCCTGCCCACCGGCGAGCGCGTCGGCATCGCTTTCTCGGGCGGCCTCGACACCTCGGTCGCGGTCGCGTGGATGCGCGACAAGGGTGCCGTCCCGTGCACCTACACCGCCGACATCGGCCAGTACGACGAGCCCGACATCGCCTCGGTGCCCGGCCGCGCGAAGACCTACGGCGCCGAGATCGCGCGTCTGGTCGACTGCCGGGCGGCACTGGTCGAGGAGGGCCTGGCCGCACTCGCCTGCGGCGCGTTCCACATCCGCTCGGGCGGCCGTGCCTACTTCAACACCACGCCGCTCGGCCGCGCCGTCACCGGCACCCTGCTGGTCCGGGCGATGCTCGAGGACAACGTACAGATCTGGGGCGACGGCTCCACGTTCAAGGGCAACGACATCGAGCGGTTCTACCGCTACGGTCTCCTCGCCAACCCCCACCTGCGCATCTACAAGCCGTGGCTCGACGCCGACTTCGTCACGGAGCTGGGCGGCCGCAAGGAGATGTCGGAGTGGCTGGTGGCCCACGGGCTGCCCTACCGCGACAGCACCGAGAAGGCGTACTCCACCGACGCCAACATCTGGGGCGCCACCCACGAGGCGAAGACGCTGGAGCACCTCGACACCGGCGTGGAGACCGTCGACCCGATCATGGGCGTCCGCTTCTGGGACCCCTCGGTCGAGATCGCCACGGAGGACGTCACGATCGGCTTCGACCAGGGCCGCCCGGTGACGCTCAACGGCAAGACGTTCGCCACCGCGGTCGACCTGGTGATGGAGGCCAACGCGATCGGCGGCCGCCACGGCCTGGGCATGTCGGACCAGATCGAGAACCGCATCATCGAGGCGAAGAGCCGCGGCATCTACGAGGCGCCCGGTCTGGCACTCCTGCACGCCGCGTACGAGCGCCTCGTCAACGCGATCCACAACGAGGACACCCTCGCCCACTACCACAGCGAGGGCCGGCGCCTCGGACGGCTGATGTACGAGGGCCGCTGGCTGGACCCGCAGGCGCTGATGGTCCGCGAGTCGCTGCAGCGCTGGGTCGGCTCGGCCGTCACCGGCGAGGTGACGCTGCGGCTGCGGCGCGGTGAGGACTACTCGATCCTGAACACCACCGGGCCCGCGTTCAGCTACCACCCGGACAAGCTGTCGATGGAGCGCACCGAGGACTCGGCATTCGGCCCGGTGGACCGCATCGGCCAGCTCACCATGCGCAACCTCGACATCGCCGACTCGCGCGCCAGGCTCGAGCAGTTCGCCGGCCTCGGCCTCGTCGGCACGACCCAGCCCTCGCTGATCGGCGCCGCACAGGCGGCGGCGACAGGACTGATCGGCGCCATGCCTGAAGGCGGAGCCCAGGCCATCGCCTCGCGCGGCGAGGTCTCCGGCGACGACGCGCTGCTGGACCGCGCCGCGATGGAGTTCGGCACCGACTGACGGACGTCCGGGCCCTCCGGCCGACCGGCTGACCGGCCTGCCGGAGGGGCACCTTATCCTCGGATCCACGGCGGACACGCCGGCGGACAGGCAGGAAAGCGAAGGTGGCGGCAATGGCGAAGGTCCCGGCAGCGGCAGTGGCGGCGGGCGGTCTCCTCGGCGGATACGGAATCGCCCGCTGGACCAGGAAGCGCCCGCTGGGCGGCGTCGCACTGGCCGCCGCCGGGTCGGTGGCGGCCTACGAGTGGAACCGGCAGGCCGGGGCCCGCGCGGCCACCGGGCTGACCGTCGCCTACGTCGCCGCCTTCGCGGGCTCGCACCCTCTGGCCAAGAAGATCGGCGCCTGGCCCGCGGTGTTCACCGTGGCGGGCGGGGTCGCCGCCGCGTCGTGGGCGGTCACCCGGCGCGGCGCGCGGTAGGTCCCGGCGCGCTTTGGGTCCCGGCGCGGCGCGGGTCCCGTCCGAGAAAGTCCGGCCCCGGGGATTGAACACGGGCGCCATGGGGTGCGTACTGAAGAGCAACTCCCCGCGTGACCCGGGGGCGTGCCCGTACGACAGGACGGGCACGCCTCCGGTCAGCCTCCCAGCGCGTGCGACACCGAATAGATCGCCAGGCCGGCCAGCGCGCCCACCACAGTGCCGTTGATCCGGATGAACTGCAGGTCGCGGCCGATGTGCGCCTCGATCTTCTTCGACGTCTGGTCCGCGTCCCAGCCGGCCACCGTGTCGCTGATCAGCGAGGTGATCTCCGTGCGGTACGTCGTGACGACATAGGCCGCCGCGTCCTCCAGCCAGCCCTCCAGCTTGGCCTGCAGCCGCTCGTCCGTGGACAGCCTGGCGCCCAGCGACATCAGCGACGCCCGGGCCCGCATCCGCAGCTCGCTCCGCTCGTCCTCGGCCGCCGCGATGATCATCGTGCGGACGGACGACCAGGCGGAGGCGATGACGTCCTGGACCTCACCGCGCCCCAGGATCTCCGACTTGAGCCGCTCCACCCGGGCCCTGGTGTCCGTGTCCGTCTGGAGGTCGGCGGCGAAGTCCGTCAGGAAGGTGTCGATCGAGCCGCGCGCCGGATGGCCCGGCATGTCGCGCATCTCCGTGACGAAGCGCAGCAGCTCCTTGTAGACCCGCTCCCCCACCCGCTTGTCGACGAACCGCGGCGTCCAGCCCGGCGCCCCGCCCTGCACCGCGTCCATCACGGAGTCCCCGTGCAGGACCAGCCAGTCGTGCGCCCGTACGCAGACGAGGTCGACGACCCTGCGGTGGCCGCCGTCCGAGACGATCTTCTCCAGCATCTTGCCTATCCCCGGGCCGACTTCCGCCGCGTCCGCCCGACGGGTGATCGCCTCCCCGACCACCGCCTGCACATCGGAGTCCCGCAGCACGGTCAGCGCCCCGCGCAGCGCGGTGGCCAACTCGGCGGTGACCCGGTCCGCGTGTTCCGGCTCCGCGAGCCACGCTCCGAGACGCGAACCGACGCCCAGAGCGTGAATTCGGTCACGAACGACGTCTCCGGAGAGAAAATTCTCGCCGACGAAGGAACCGAGTGATGCCCCCAACTGGTCCTTCTTGGTGGGAATGATGGCGGTGTGGGGGATGGGCAGACCGAGCGGACGCCGGAAGAGCGCCGTGACGGCGAACCAGTCCGCCAGCGCACCCACCATTCCGGCCTCGGCGGCCGCTGCGACGTAGCCCGGCCAGCCGCCCACACCCTCGTTCTTCGCCCAGGTGGCGAGGACGTACACGAGCGCGACGAGCAGGAGCAGACCTGTGGCTGTGGTCTTCATACGGCGCACACCGCGCCGCTTCTCCTCATCGGCGGCGGTGTACGCGAAGCCTCCCAATGTCGGCCTCGGCCGCCCACCGGGAGCCCCGGATGCCGTTCCCTGTCCCGCGTCCTGTTCCATCCGCTCCACCCGTCCGCGTACGCGTCACGCCGTGCCGTACGCATTGTCCCTACCTCACCTACTCCCGGGCCGCACGTCGAGTTCCCCGGGGCCTGTCGCATCATGAGAGCAACCCGAACACCGGGACGAACACCGCAAGGAGAATCACCGCAGATGCCCAGGCGCCAGGGGTACGCCCTGCTCATCGCCCTCGTGGCAGGCACCGCGACGCTCGCCACCGCCGTCGCGTTCGGCACGTCGCTGATCGCAGACGAGCGGCAGACACCGCTCAGCGGGCCCCAGAGCCACACGGCGGCCCGCAATCCCGCCGCACCGGCCAACTCCATCGGCACCTGGGTCGCCACCTGGACCGGAGCCCCCGTCAGCGCGGAGCCCAATGCCGGGCAGGGCTACCCCGGCCGCACCATCCGCAACATCGTGCACACCAGCGTCGGTGGTGACGCCGCCCGCATCACCCTGTCCAACCTCTTCGGCACCGCCCCGCTCGTCATCGACCAGGCAGCCGTCAACACCCGCCGGGTGACCTTCCAGGGCCGGCCCACCGTCACCGTCGCCGCGGGCCGACAGGTCATCAGCGACCCCGTCGTCGTACCCGTCGCCCCCGACGCCGACCTGGAGGTAACCCTCCGCACCCCGTACGCCGCCGGGCCCGTCACCCAGCACCCCAACACCCACCAGACCTCCTTCCTGGCCGACGACGCCGGCACCTGGAGCACAACCCGGTGGCGCTACCTGACGGCCGTCGACGTCCGCAACAAGACGTCGCCCGGCGCGATCGTCGTGATCGGCGACTCCCTCACGGCGGGCAGCGGCTCCACCACCGACGCCAACAGCCGCTGGACGGACGTCCTCTCCGACCGCCTCCGGCACGCCTACGGAGTCGCCAACCAGGGCATCGCGGGCAACCGTCTCCTGCGCGACAGCCCGCTCGCACTGAGCGGCGTGAAGAATCTGGGCGGTCGGAGCGGCGCCCACCGCTTCGAGCGCGACGTCCTGTCCGTCGCCGGAGCGAAGACCGTGATCATCGCGCTCGGCATCAACGACGTACAGCAGTTCCCCCAGGAGCCGGACCCCCGGCGCATCACCGCCGGACTCCGCGCCCTCACCGAGCGCGCGCACACCCAGGGGCTGAGGGTCGTCGGAGCGACGCTGACACCCTTCCAGGGCTACACGACCTGGACGCCGGCACGTAACAGCGTGCGCCTCGCGGTGAACGAGGAGATCCGCTCCGGCCGGATCTTCGACGCGTTCGTCGACTTCGACCGGGCCGTGCGCGACCCCTACGCGCCCAACCGGATCCTGCCCGAATACGACTCGGGCGACCGGCTGCACTTCAACGACGCCGGCTATCGCGCCCTGGGCCACGCCGTCGACCTCGGCGCGGTGGACGGGACGCCGAAGGCCGACGCCTTCTGACGCGCGCCACGCGAGGCCGGGCGATGCCATCGAGCCGCCCGGCCGCCTTCGCGAACCGCCGGGCTCAGCCGAGTTCCTTGCGCCCGTCCCCCGCATCCGGCTTCTCCAGCCGCAGACGCTCCTGCTCCTGACGCCGCCGCTTCTCCGCCTTGCTCCGCTTGCGCTCCACACCGACCCCGCCCATCAGCGCGAACCCGGTGATCTTCACCCGCGGGGCATCCGGAGCGGGCTCCGGCTCCTCGTCGAGCTTGGAGTGCTCTCCGAAACCGCCCATGATGCCGAGCCCGTTGACCTGGACGTTGAGGTCCGGCGGCACCGTCACCTGCATGCCAGCCATGATCGTGAAGCAACGGATCACGATGTCGCGCTCCGCGAAGTGGGCCTCCCGCAGATCGATCTCGCCACCGCCCCACATCGCGAACGCGGTGAACTTCGGCCCCACCGTCCAGCGGCCCTTGCGGCTGAACCCGCCCCAGAAGGCGAACGCCCCCGACGAAGTGGGCTCGCCCCCGATCCGGGCCGGCCAGTCGACGGACGAGCCCTGCCGATCTGCCACCGACCCGGTCACCGGCCGGGCGAGCCCGCCCGGCACCGGCAGATCACGTACGAGCGGTACCAACTCCCCATGCGTACGCGCCTTGAACGTGGCGTCGAGCCGCTGCTCGAACTCGTCCATCTCCAACCGGCCCTCGGCCACGGCCTCCCGCAGGGTCTCGGCGACCCGCTCACGTTCCGCGTCGGAGGCACGCATGTCCGGGTTTTCACTTGTCATACCGCGCACCCTATAGAGCAATCACGGGACGGGCCTAGGGAGCAGAATCCGACACGTACATCTTCGCGATGACGGACTCGATGTCCGGCTCCCGCACCGACAGATCGACCATCGGGTAGTCCGCCGCGATGCGCGCCACCAGCGGCGCGGCCGACGAAGCCGCCGGGAACGCCAGCCACTGCCGGGGGCCGTCCACCTTCACCACCCGCACCGAAGGCTCCGACCCCAGCTCGATCGGCGGCAACTCCCTCTCCAGGTCCACGACCAGCGTGCGCTCGCTCCCGCCCACCTCGTGCAGCCCGGCGAGCGCACCGTCGTACACCAGACGGCCGTGGTCGATCACCATCACCCGCTTGCACAGCTGCTCGATGTCGGTCAGATCGTGCGTGGTCAGCAGCACCGTCGTGGACCGCTCCGCGTTCAAGTCCCGCAGGAAGCCCCGCACCTTGGCCTTGGAGACCACATCGAGGCCGATCGTCGGCTCGTCCAGGTACAGCACCTCCGGATCGTGCAGCAGCGCCGCCGCGATATCGCCCCGCATCCGCTGCCCCAGCGACAGCTGCCGCACCGGCACGTCCAACAACGGACCCAGATCGAGCAGTTCGACACACCGGTCCAGATTCTCCCGGTATCGACTGTCCGGGATCCGGTACATCCGGTGCATCAGCCGGTACGAGTCACGCAGCGGCAGGTCCCACCACAGCGTCGTACGCTGCCCGAACACCACGCCGATCCGGTGCGCCAGCTTCGTACGCTCCCGCGACGGGTCGATCCCCGCGACCCGCAGCCGTCCGCCGCTCGGCGTGAGAATGCCCGTCAGCATCTTGATCGTCGTCGACTTGCCGGCCCCGTTCGGACCGATGTAACCGACCATCTCACCGCGCGGCACCCGGAAACTGATGCCGTCCACCGCCCGCACCTCGCGCCGTTCACGGCGCATGAAGCCAGTCCTGCGGCGCACGTCGAAGACCTTCTCGACGCCGTCGAGCTCGATGAAGTCCATGTCGTCCACGCCCACTCCTCAGCTTCCCGTACTGCGGTACGCCCGCAGCCCCATCCGCCACGCCAGCCCTGCGAGCACCCAGCACCCCGCGGCCACCACCGGCGGCAGGAACGCCACCCACCGAGGCAGGTCCAGCGGATAGTCCCGGCCCAGCACATACAGGGCCGGCAGCCAGCTCACGAACGCCAGCGGAACCACGAACGTCACCCCGCGCACCAGGTCCTTCGCGAACACCGACGGCGGATACTGCAGCAACGTCGTCCCCCCGTACGTGAACGCGCTCTGCACCTCCGACGCGTCCTGCGCGTAGAACTGGAACGCCGCTCCCACCACGAAAACCGCCCCGAAGATGGCCGCCCCGCTCAACACCATCAGCGGCACCATCACCACCTTCAGCGGCGTCCACGCGATGTCCAGTGCCATCAGCGCATAGCCCAGCACCAGCAGCCCCTGCGTGATCCGCCCCAGCCTCCGCAGCGCGAACCGGTCCGCCGCCACCTGCGCCAGCACCGGCACGGGCCGCACGAGCAGCGTGTCCAGCGTCCCGTCCCGCACCCGCCGCCCCAGCCGGTCCATCGACCCCAGCACCAGATCGGACAGCCCGAACGCGGTCGCCGACGTCCCGTACAGCAACGCCACCTCCGGCAGGGTGAAACCGCCCAGCACGTCGACGTGCGCGAACATCAGCATGATCG
This sequence comes from Streptomyces sp. NPDC060209, assembly GCF_042728155.1. Classification (NCBI taxonomy): domain Bacteria; kingdom Bacillati; phylum Actinomycetota; class Actinomycetes; order Kitasatosporales; family Streptomycetaceae; genus Streptomyces; species Streptomyces sp. NPDC060209. The sequence goes on along the minus strand of NZ_JBHWZS010000136.1, from coordinate 14,054 downwards.
TGACGAAGTCGAAGCCCGTCGCCACGAAGTTCCCGACGGTCGTCATCACGAACGACGCGCGGTACGCCATCGTCGAGCGCAGCCACATGGCCACGATCAGCCCGTACGCCCGCACCCCCTCGACCAGCCGCGACCGCTCGGCGAACACGGTCTCCGGCTCCACGGCCATCCGCTCGACCCGGACGTCAGCCACCCTGAACCACCACCCTCCTGGTCGCCACCGACTGCAGCATCCGCCCCGCCAGCAGCAACGCCACCGCCCAGCCGGCCTGGAAGGCGTACGCCCGCAGCAGATCCCAGCCCGCGTACCTGCCGAGGAACACATCGGCCGGCACCTGCAGCAGGGACGACCACGGCAACGCCCTCGCCACGTCCCCCAGCACCCCGGGAAACAGCGGAAGCGGCAGCAGCATCCCGGAGAAGAACAGCCCGGCCAGCCAGGCGATCTGCATCGCCCCCGCCCCGTCCATCAGCCAGAACGCCGACAGGGCCACCAGGAAACGCACCCCGAAACTCACCACGACCCCGAGCGCCACGGACACGAGGAAGGCCAGCCACGTCCAGGGCGAACCCGGCAGCGCCAGATCGAAGGCCAGGGCCCCCAGCACCATCGGCACGATCCCGCGCCCCAGCAGATGGAACGCCGCCCGGCCCAGGTCCCCCGCCAGCCACCACAGCTGCAGATCGGCGGGCCGGTACAGATCGACCGCGATGTCGCCCGTACGGATCCGCTCCATCAGCTCGTCCTCGAAACCGCCGCCCATCATCGCGCAGGTCATCAGCAGGGCCTGACCCAGCCACACATACGTCAGCGCCTGCGACATGTCGTAGCCGCCGAGATGCGGACGCTCGTCCCACAGGGCGATGTAGGTGTACGCCAGGATGAAACCGAAGACGGTGTTGGTGAACACCCCCGCGAGCGTCGCCACCCGGTAGGTGGCGTAACGCCGGAACCCACCGGCCGCCACCACGGCATAGAGCCGCACCTCGCCCCCCCCCTCTTCCGCCAAAGCGCACGACCCTAGTCGACGGCGATCCGCCGCCGCGACCTCATTTCCGTGGAGGGATCCGAGGGTTATCCGTCCGAAAAGTGCACTATAGGAAAATCATCCGCAGTCGAGGAGCCTCCACAGTCATGAGCCACGAGCCACCGCAGCACGGCGGAGACCCTGGTCAGCAGGGCTCCGAGGGCTGGGCCCCCCGAGACCCCTCGGCCGCGGCCCCCACCCCCGACCCCCAGCCCCCGAACGGCGCACAAGCCCCCAAGGGGCGCAAGAAACGCCCCAAGCGGCCCAAGCGCACCGGCTGGCGACGCGCCGTCCCCACCTGGCGCATGGTCCTCGGCGGCGTACTCCTCCTCGCACTGCTCCTCGTCGGCGGCTTCATCGCCGGCTACCAGCTCATCGACATCCCCGCCGCCAACGCCGCAGCGACCGCGCAGGCCAACGTCTACGTGTACGCGGACGGGAAGACCGTCATCGCCCGGGACGGCGAGATCAACCGCGAGAAGATCCCGCTCGACCGCATCCCCCCCACCATCCAGCACGCCGTACTCGCGGCGGAGGACCGGGACTTCTACTCCGAGGACGCCATCGACATCAAGGCCACCCTCCGCGCCGGCTGGAACACCGTCACCGGCAAGGGCAGACAGGGCGGTTCCACGATCACCCAGCAGTACGTCAAGAACTACTACCTCGGCCAGGAACAGACCGTCGTCCGCAAGGCCAAGGAATTCTTCATCTCCATCAAGCTCGACCGCGAACAGAGCAAGGACGAGATCCTCGAGGGCTACCTCAACACCAGCTACTTCGGCCGCAACGCCTACGGCCTCCAGGCCGCCTCCCACGCCTACTACGGCAAGGACGTCGAAGACCTCGACGCCGGCGAAGGCGCCTACCTCGCCTCGCTGCTCAACGCCCCCAGCTCCTACGACGTCGTCGCCCACCCCGAGAACAAGAAGGCCGTGCTCGCACGCTGGGACTACGTACTCGACGGCATGGTCGAGCACCACTGGCTCACCCCCGCGGACCGCGACGCCATGACCTTCCCCGTCCCCGGCAAGGCGAAGCCCGCCACCGCACTCTCCGGCCAGCGCGGCTACATCGTCCAGGCGGTCGAGGACTACCTCGTCAAGAACAGGATCATCACCGAGAGCACCCTCGCCACCGGCGGCTACCGCATCACCACCACACTCCAGAAGAAGAAACAGGACGCCCTGGTCGAAGCCGTCGAGGACAACGTCCTGTCGAAGACCAGCGACGACCGCGAGGCCGACCGCAACGTCCGCGCCGGCGGCGCCTCCATCGACCCCGCCACCGGCCACGTCGTCGCCCTCTACGGCGGGGTCGACTACACCAGGCAGTTCGTCAACAACGCCACCCGCCGCGACTACCAGGTCGGATCCACCTTCAAGCCATTCGTCCTCGCCGCCGCCCTCGCCAACGGGTCCACCACCCAGAAAGACCGCGCCATCACCCCCAACACCCGCTACGACGGCACCAACGAACGCACCGTCCAGAGCGCCACCGGCTCCACCGGCTACTCCCCCGCCAACGAGGACGACGTCGACTACGGCTCCATCACCGTCCGCGAAGCCACCGACAAATCCGTCAACGCCGTCTACGCCCAGATGGCCCAGGACGTCGGCCCCGAAGAGGTCAAGGACACCGCGATCGCCCTCGGCATCCCCCAGAACACCCCCGACCTCACCGCCACCCCCTCCATCGCACTCGGCCCCGCCACCGCCAGCGTCGTCGACATGGCCTCCGCCTACGCCACCCTCGCGGACCACGGCAGACAGCGCGCCCACACCCTCGTCTCCAGGATCAGCAAGAACGACACCGACCTCGACCTCCCCACCAGGAACACCCGGCGGGCCATCAGCCGCGAAGCCGCAGACACCACCACCTCCGTCCTGCGGAGCGTCGTCGACGGAGGCACCGGTACCGCAGCCAGGGGCGCCGGCCGCCCCGCCGCGGGCAAGACGGGCACCGCCGAGGAGGACAGGGCCGCATGGTTCGCCGGCTACACCCCCGAACTCGCCACCGTCATCGCCGTCATGGGCCAGGACCCCGAAACCGGCATCCAGAAACCCCTGTACGGCGCACTCGGCCTCGCCCGCATGAACGGCGGCGGCGCACCCGCCCAGACCTGGGCCTCCTACACCCGGGCCGCGCTGGAAGGCACCGCCGTGCAGGACTTCGATCTGGAGGCCGACGAAGGCCCCGAAGAGCCCGACCCGGACGAGAGCGCGGAAGGCGAGGACACCGAGGAAGCCGGGGGCACCGGAAAACCGAGGGACGGCGAAGACACCGACGAACCCGGCACCGGAGAATCCCGTGAAGAACGGGACGGCAACCGCTCCCGCACACCGGACTCCCCCTCCGAAGCCTCCCGGGACCCCCAGGAACCGCGCGCCACCGCCCCCGCCGACGCACCCTCACGCGCCTCCGCCGACCAAGCCGCCGACCGGGGATCGGACGCGCGGGGATCCGACGCCCGGGGATCCGACGCCCGGGGATCCGACGCGCGGCAGCCCGGCAGAGAACCCGCGGACCAGGAACCCGCCGGCCCCGACGACGGCCGCCCCGCCGACCCGCGGGACGGTCGCCCCACCGACCCACGGGACAGCCGCCCCGCCGACCCGCGCGACAGGGGCGGGCAGGACCCCCACGGCCCCACCCGCCCCTGAACACTCAGTGCCCGGACGTCGCCTTCAGCCCCACCACAGCCACCAGCAGCAGACAGACGAAGAAAATACGGGCGGCGGTCACCGGCTCATGCAGCACCACCATGCCCAGCACCGCCGCACCGGCCGCACCGATCCCCACCCACACGCCGTAGGCCGTACCGATAGGCAGCGTCTTCGCCGCCTGCGACAGCAGCATCATGCTGGCCACGATCCCCAGCCCGGTGAACACACTCGGCCACAGCCGGGTGAACCCCTCGGTGTACTTCATCCCGATCGACCAGCCCACTTCCAGCAGACCGGCGACGATCAACAGAACCCACGCCACGACGGCACCTCCACGACGAAACACGCGAACAACACGGGTGCGTCGTCTTTGCGGAAACCCGGTACGGCGCGTCTCGTCGGGGTCACACCACCGTAGCAACAAACAGCAGAAAGGCCTGGTGACAACGGTCACCAGGCCCACTCACCCCACACCCGCCTACAGATACAGACCGGTCGAATCCACCGAACCCTCGAACCGGTCCGCCGCCACCGCGTGCAGATCCCGCTCACGCATCAGCACGTACGCCACACCCCGCACCTCGACCTCGGCACGGTCCTCCGGGTCGTACAGCACCCGGTCACCCGGCTCCACGGTCCGCACGTTCTGGCCGACCGCGACCACCGCGGCCCACGCCAGACGCCGGCCGACCGCCGCCGTCGCCGGAATCAGGATGCCGCCGCCCGACCGCCGCTCGCCCTCGGGCGAATCCGACCGCACCAGCACACGGTCGTGCAGCATCCGGATCGGCAGCTTGTCGTCGGTGTTGCTCATGCCGTTGTCGCTCACGCGCAGAAACCTACCTGCCCCGAACCGCCCGCACGCCCCAGGGCCGCCCGGAAACCGCCCTCAGCGCCGCTTGCGCCGCGCGGACCGGGAAGACCGCGACGACGACACAGTCAGCAACGCCACCGCGCCGACCACCACCAGCGCCGCCGGAATCACCCGCTCCAACCGCGGCGAACCGTCCTCCGCCACGAACTGCGCCTTCACGTCCGAAACCGAACGGTTCACCGCGACGAACGCACGCCCCGCCGTCCGGTCCACCGTCGACGCAACCTTGGCCTTCGCGTCACCGATCATCGTCTTCGGGTGCACCCGCACCCCGATCTCGTCCAGCACCACCGCAAGCTGCTCACGCCTGCTGATGATGTCCGCCTCGATCTGCGCAGGGGTCCTGGTATCCGACACTGCGCCGCCTCCGTGGTCGTCGTCGGGTAAACCTTCATCGACAGTCTGTCAGCTCGGCCGCCCCTACACCCGTCGGCACCCCCTATTACGCTCGGTGCCACACAGCCCACGTGCCACTCGAGGAGAAACATGAGCGAGCGACTCCAGACCGGCGACACCGCCCCCGCCTTCACCCTTCCGGACGCGGACGGCAACGACGTCTCGCTCGCGGACCACAAGGGACGCAAGGTCATCGTCTACTTCTACCCCGCCGCACTTACCCCCGGCTGCACCAAGCAGGCATGCGACTTCACCGACAACCTGGAGCTCCTGACCGGCGCCGGTTACGACGTCATCGGCGTGTCGCCCGACAAGCCGGAGAAGCTCGCGAAGTTCCGCGAGCAGGAAAACCTCAAGGTCACACTGGTCGGCGACCCCTCCAAGGAGACGCTGGAGGCATACGGCGCGTTCGGCGAGAAGAAGCTCTACGGCAAAGTGGTGACGGGCGTGATCCGCTCCACGATTGTGGTCGACGAAGAGGGCAAGGTGGAGAAGGCCCTCTACAACGTCAAGGCGACCGGACATGTCGCCAAGATCATCAAGGACCTCGGGATCTGACCCCGGTTCGGGGGGATCCTGACCGAAAAAGGTGTGACCGAGATCGCAATCTCCTGTTGATTCGGTTTGCAACCGCCATGACTGCGCAGAAGCCTTTCCTGGAACACCGTTCGACGAAAGGAACCGGCCATGGCGGCCTCCGACCCCCACCAGGCGGCCGACCCTGATGCGGTCAAACGCCACCCAGCGCTCTTCCGGGTCATCCGGAAGCGCCAGAACCCCCGGCTCCGTCGGACGGACATCACCATCACCGACGACCAGGCGGTCAAGCGGGCGGTGAAGGCGGCGTCACTCGGTAACGCCATGGAGTGGTTCGACTTCGGCATCTACTCCTACCTGGCCGTCACCATCGGGCACGTCTTCTTCCCTTCGGGGAACGACACCACCCAGCTCCTCTCGTCGTTCGCGACCTTCGCCGTGGCGTTCCTCGTCCGGCCACTCGGCGGCATGTTCTTCGGCCCCATGGGTGACAAGATCGGCCGCAAGAAGGTCCTGGCCCTCACCATGATCCTCATGGCGATCGGCACCTTCGCGATCGGCCTGATCCCCTCCCACGGCACCATCGGCGTCTGGGCCGCCGTCCTGCTCATCTTCTTCCGGATGCTCCAGGGCTTCTCCACCGGCGGTGAGTACGGCGGGGCCTCGACCTTCATCGCCGAGTACGCCCCCGACAAGCGCCGCGGCTTCTTCGGCAGCTTCCTCGAATTCGGCACCCTGGCGGGATACGTCGGCGCCGCCGGACTCGTCACCCTCCTCTACGCCCTCCTGGACACCGGCCAGATGGAGACCTGGGGCTGGCGCATCCCGTTCCTCGTCGCCGGTCCTCTCGGCCTCGTAGGCCTCTACCTGCGACTCCGCCTGGACGAGACGCCCGCCTTCCAGAAGCTGGAGGGCGGCACCGCCCACGCCACGGAGGCAGCCGACCACGTGGAGACCACGGCGAAGGGCGACCTCGCCAAGATCTTCCGCCAGCACTGGCCGACACTGATCCTCTGCATCGCCCTGGTCGGCGCGTACAACATCGCCGACTACATGCTGCTCTCGTACATGCCGACGTACCTCTCGGACGAGCTCGGTTACAGCGAGACCCACGGCCTGCTCATTCTGCTCGGCGTCATGGTCGTCCTCATGGTGATCATCAGCCAGTTCGGCAAGCTCTCCGACCGCTTCGGCCGCAAGCCCCTGCTGATGACCGGAATGCTGGGCTTCCTGTTCCTGTCACTGCCGGCCTTCCTGCTGATCCGCCAGGGCAGCATCCCGGCGATCACCATCGGCATGCTGATGCTGGGGCTCTCCCTGGTCTGCCTGCTGGGCACGATGTCGGCCGCCCTCCCGGCCCTGTTCCCGACCAACGTCCGCTACGGATCCCTGTCGGTCGGCTACAACCTCTCGGCCTCGATCTTCGGTGGTACGACCCCACTGGTGATCACCGCCCTGATCAGCTGGAGCGGCTCGAACCTGATGCCGGCGTACTACGCGATGGCGGCGGCCCTGGTCGGCGTGATCGCGGTGGCCTGCATGAAGGAGACCGCCAACCAGCCCCTGGCCGGCTCCCCACCCTCGGTGGAGACGGAAGAAGAAGCGGCCGAACTGGTCCACGCCCAGAGCCCGGACCCGAAGTTCTGACGCACCCCGCGCCAGGGCCCGTACCGCCACAAAGCGGTACGGGCCCTTCCGCATCTCGTCGTATTACGGACGTGACCATCCGATGAGCGGTTCGTTGCTCCGTACGAGGCCGCGAACGTGCGGCCGGATGCGGAGGGGACATGCGGGCAAGCCCATACACGCGCGAGCGCCTCGCTGAGGCGGCCTCATCGTCACGGACACTCTCGGAGGCACTGACGAAGCTCGGGGTCGACCCGAAGAGTTCGACACGGCAGTACCTTCGCGAGCGCATGAGGAAAATGGGCATAGCCACTGCGCACTTCGAGCGCGAGGGTGCTCGATGGACCAGGGAAGTCCTGGAGCCCGTGGTGGCCGCGTCAACGAGTGTGTACGAGGTGCTTCACCGCCTCGGTCTCGACGCGGTGGGAGGCCACCACACCAACATCAGCCGACGCATCAAGGCGTACGGCATCAACACCTCGCACTTCTGCCAGCCCTCCAAAGCCGGGATGAAACAGCGCCGCCGCACCCCCCAGGAGTGGCTGATGGAGAACACGTCGCCACACGCCCGTCGAGTTCCGAGCAGCCGCCTCAGGCCCGCCATGAAGGCGCTCGGCACTCCGGAGCGCTGCGCCCTCTGCGGGACGGAACCGGTCTGGCGCGGGCGCCCGCTCCGGCTCGAGGTGGATCACATCAACGGGAACTGGCGCGACAACCGCCTGGAGAATCTGCGCCTCCTGTGCCCCAACTGCCATTCCGCAACCGACACATACCGCGGTCGCGCCAAAGGACGCCGCACAGAGAGTGGCAGCCGATGAGCCAAAGGAAGCAGTACACGGGGGAGCGGCTGCTCGAAGCCGCAGAGCACTGCTCAGACATCGACGAGGTCATAGCCTTCTTCGGCACCCACCCCTACGGGCAGCTCCGCGCCTATCTGCTTCGGCGCTTCGCCCACTTCGGGATCGACGTCTCCCACTTCAGCCGCTGTGGTTCCGATACCGTCGCCTCGCGCCCGACCCAGGACACACTCCGCGCGGCTGTGGCGGACTCTCGCTCCCTGGCGGAGCTGCTGCGCAAGCTTGGCCGCCGGGACAACACCCGTCAACGACACCTCGTGCGCCAGTGGCTCACCGAAGCAGGCATCACGACCTCTCACTTCCTCGGTCAGGCACACCAGCGTGGCCAGCCAGCTCCGACACCCACCAAGCGCCCCGAGGATCTGCTGGTGAAGCACGACGGCAGGCGCCGCACCAAGACCTCGCTGCTGCGTCGAGCCCTGTCCGAGGTCGGCGTGCCCGAGCAATGCGCCGAGTGCGGAATGGATCCGTTCTGGCGCGGAGATCCGATCACTCTGGAGATCGACCACATCAACGGAGACTGGAGCGACGACCGGGCTGAGAACCTTCGACTCCTGTGCCCGAACTGCCATGCCGTCACCAGCACGTGGTGTCGAGGGGGCACACGCCGAACAGTGCACCCTCAAGACTCGCTTACCACCTCGACAGCCCGCCCGGTACCATGACAGGCGGCTAGCGGCGGTGGTGCAATGGCGACACAGCAGACTTAGGATCTGTGGCCCGTGAAACGGCTTGAGGGTTCGAATCCCTTCCGCCGCACTACGAACGGCCTGCGAATCGAAGACTCGATGCGCAGGCCGTTCTGTATCTGGAGACTCAGCCCACCAACTCCCGCACCACCGGCACGAGCGCCCTGAACGCCTTGCCCCGGTGGCTGATCGCGTTCTTCTCCGCCGGAGTCAGCTCCGCGCAGGTCCGGGTGTCGCCGTCCGGCTGGAGGATCGGGTCGTAGCCGAAGCCGTACGCGCCGGCGGCGGCGTGGCGCAGGGTGCCCGTGAGGCGGCCCTCGACCACGCGTTCCGTGCCGTCGGGGAGGGCCAGGGCCGCGGCGCAGGCGAAGTACGCGCCGCGGTGCGGGGTGTCGATGTCGGAGAGCTGGGCGAGGAGCAGGTCCAGGTTGGCCGCGTCGTTGCCGTGGGCGCCCGACCAGCGGGCCGAGAAGATGCCGGGGGCTCCGCCGAGTACGTCGACGCAGAGGCCGCTGTCGTCGGCGACGGCGGGGTGGCCGGTGGCCTGGGCCAGGGCGTGCGCCTTGAGGAGGGCGTTCTCGGCGAAGGTGACGCCGGTTTCCTTGACGTCGGGGATGTCGGGGTACGCGTCCGCGCCGACGAGGTCGTGGGTCAGGCCCGCGTCGGCGAGGATCGCGTGGAGTTCGGTGATTTTCCCGGCGTTGCGGGTGGCGAGGATCAGGCGCGTCATGCGTCGATTATCGCCGCCCGGTCACGGGGTGCAGACCTTGCCGATCTCGGTGGCGGCGTCCGTGACGGGGGTGATGTCCGGGGTCGCGTCGCCCTTGTCGATGGAGTCGCGGACGTTGGTGACTCCGGCCTGGAGGTCGTCGACGGCCTTGCTCAGGTCGGCGTTGTCCGTGGTGTCGCCGAGGTCCTTGAGGTCCTTGTCGATCTGGTCCAGTGCTTCCGAGGCCTGTGTCGGGTCGTTGGAGGCGTTGGATATCGCCTGCTGGAGGCTGTCGACGCTGGTGGCGATGGCGTCGGCGGTGCGGACGCAGTCGAGGGCCTTGTCGACGGCTCCGCAGCCGACGGCGGCGGTGAGGGTGAGCAGAGTGGCCGTGACGGCGAGTGCGGTGCGGTGGTGGCGGCGCGAGGCCATGGTGCGGTCCCTCCCCGGGGGCGGATACGTGGACGGACGCACGGTTCGACCCGTGCGCCCGTATCCGCTACGACGCTGTGCGCTGCGTATTTGGTTGCTTCTTTACTCGCCGAGTGTGCGGGCGAGTGCCTCTTCCTGGAGCTTGGCCAGGTCGGTGCAGCCGGCGGTGGCGAGGTCGAGGAGGGCGTTGAGCTCGTCGCGGTCGAAGGGTTCGGCCTCGGCGGTGCCCTGGACCTCGACGAAGCGGCCGTCGCCGGTGCAGACGACGTTCATGTCGGTCTCGGCGCGGACGTCTTCCTCGTAGCAGAGGTCGAGGAGGGGGGTGCCGTCGACGATGCCGACGCTGATCGCGGCGACGGTGCCGGTGAGGGGCTTGCGGCCGTGCTTGATGATCTTCTTGCCCTGGGCCCAGGCGATGGCGTCGGCGAGGGCGACGTAGGCGCCGGTGATGGCGGCGGTTCGGGTGCCGCCGTCGGCCTGGAGGACGTCGCAGTCGAGGACGATGGTGTTCTCGCCGAGGGCCTTGTAGTCGATCACGGCGCGCAGGGAGCGGCCGATGAGGCGGCTGATCTCGTGGGTGCGGCCGCCGATCTTGCCGCGTACGGATTCGCGGTCGCCGCGGGTGTTGGTGGAGCGGGGCAGCATGGAGTATTCGGCGGTGACCCAGCCTTCGCCGCTGCCCTTGCGCCAGCGCGGGACGCCTTCGGTGACGGAGGCGGTGCAGAAGACTTTGGTGTCGCCGAAGGAGATGAGTACTGAGCCTTCGGCGTGCTTGCTCCATCCGCGTTCGATGGTGACGGGGCGGAGCTGTTCGGGGGTGCGGCCGTCGATGCGAGACATGGCGTCGAGCCTATCGGCTGAGGAGGCCGGGTCCGTTCGGGTGCGCGGCAGGCCCCGCTCCGAGCCGGTCGGGGGCGGAGCGGGGCCTGCGCGTGGGATTTTGGTGGGCCGGCGGGGTCAGCCGGTCACATCATGTCTTCGATGTCGGCGGCGATGGGGTCGGCGTCGGTGCCGATGACGACCTGGATCGCGGTGCCCATCTTGACGACGCCGTGGGCTCCGGCGGCCTTGAGCGCGACTTCGTCGACCTTGCTGGGGTCGTGGACCTCGGTGCGGAGGCGGGTGATGCAGCCTTCGATCTCGTCGATGTTCTCGATACCGCCGAGCCCGGCGACGATCTTCTCAGCCTTGCTGGCCATGTCCTTCTCCCTGGTCTGTGCGTGCGTGGGGCGGCCCACCGTGGGTCCGTTTCGTCACGGTAACGCACGGTTGGCCCAACTTCACGGGCGGGTAACCGTGCTGTCCCCAATGATGACGATCACCGGCGCCCTGCCTTCCGACGGGGCTCCGCACCGTATCGCAACTGGTCTACACCAGTTTGCAACGACCGCCAAACCTGGCGTGTTCCGGGAGGATGCCGATGAGCTCGAGTGCGGCGGCAGTACCGCAGCGGAAGTGGTGGAACGGGCCGGTCCAGGGCTTGCAGAAGGTCGGCCGGAGCCTGCAGCTGCCGGTGGCCGTACTGCCCGCGGCGGGCCTCCTGGTCAGCCTCGGCAACCTCTTCGACTCCTCGCTGCACGGCGCCTTCTGGGACAAGTTCGCGAAGGTCCTCCTCAACGGCGGCACGGCGATCCTCGACGGCGAGGTGGGTCTCCCCCTCCTCTTCTGCATCGGTGTCGCGATCGGCTTCGCGAAGAAGGCGGACGGCTCGACGGCGCTCGCCGCCGTCGTGGGCTTCCTCGTCTACCGGGGCGTGCTGGCGGCCTTCCCGGTGGACGACTCGGTGACCGAGGCCACGCCGGACGGGGTGCCGCAGAACCCGGGGGTCCTCGGCGGCATCATCATCGGCCTGCTCACCGCCGTGGTCTGGCAGCGCTACCACCGCACGAAGCTGGTCGACTGGCTCGGCTTCTTCAACGGGCGCCGCCTGGTGCCGATCCTGATGGCGTTCCTCTGCGTGATCCTGGGGGTGCTGTTCGGCCTGCTGTGGCAGCCGGTCGGCGACGCGCTGACCTGGTTCGCCAAGCAGTTGATCGATCTGGGCTCCTGGGGTGCGGCGATCTTCGGCTTCGCGAACCGGCTGTTGATCCCCATCGGCATGCACCAGTTCCTGAACACCTTCTTCTGGTTCCAGGCGGGCGAGTTCACCGGATCCGACGGTGGCACCGTGCAGGGCGACATCTCCCGCTTCTTCGCCGGGGACCCGTCGGCCGGGCAGTTCACCTCGGGGTTCTTCCCGATCATGATGTTCGGCCTGCCGGCCGCCGCGCTGGCCATCGCCCACACCGCGCGCCCCGAGCGGCGCAAGGAGGTGTCCGGGCTGATGCTGTCCGTGGCGCTGACGTCGTTCGTGACGGGGGTGACGGAGCCGCTGGAGTTCTCGTTCCTCTTCGTCGCTCCGCTGCTGTACGGGGTGCACGCGATCCTCACCGGGGTTTCGATGGGGGTCACCTGGGCGTTCGGCGTGCATGCGGGGTTCAGCTTCTCGGCCGGGCTGATCGACTACGTCGTCAACTGGCACCTGGATACGAAACCGTGGCTGATCATCCCGATCGGGCTGTGTTTCGCGGTGATCTATTATGTGATCTTCCGGTTCGCGATCACCAAGTTCAACCTCCAGACCCCCGGGCGCGAGCCCGCCGAGGAGGAGGAGAGGATCGAGGAGGACCTCACCAGGTAAGGCCCCCTCCGGCCCTCCGCGCGGCCCCCGGACCTCCTGGTCCGGGGGCTTCGACGCGTCACCGAGGGTGGCGGGTGCACTACGGGGCAAATTGAAGGTTCCTTATCCAACCCTCACCGTGCTAAAACTGGTCTACACCACTCAGTGGTCCAGACCACGCGGCCGTTTCTGCCGCCGCGTTCCTCGAGTCGCCGCCCCCGATCACCTGTCCCCGGCGGCGCCTTGCCAACTGGAGGAAGTTGATGAGTACGGACACCGCTCCGGCCGCACCCGCAAAGAAGCGGGGCGCCGGTGTGATGGCTGTCATGCAGCGCATCGGCCGCAGTCTCATGCTGCCCGTCGCGGTCCTGCCCGCGGCAGCGCTGCTGGTCCGGCTCGGCAATGCCGACATGCTCGGCCGCGAGTCGTTCCCCACCGTCATCACCAAGCTGGCCGGCTACATGGCAGCCGGCGGCGGCGCCATTCTCGACAACATGGCCCTGCTGTTCGCCGTCGGTATCGCCATCGGCTTCGCCAAGAAGTCGGACGGCTCGACGGCTCTCGCCGCGGTGACCGGCTACCTGGTCTTCCAGAAGGTGCTCGCCACCTTCACCGACAGCAACCTGCCCCAGGTCGCGAGTGTCGCCGACGGCAAGATCGTCATGAGTGACGCCCCGGTCAACGCGGGTGTGCTCGGCGGTGTCGTGATGGGCATAGTCGTGGCCCTGCTGTACCAGAAGTTCTACCGGACGAAGCTGCCCGACTGGGCGGGCTTCTTCAGCGGCCGTCGCCTGGTCCCGATCCTCTCCGCCTTCGCGGGCCTGGTCATCGGTATCGTCTTCGGGCTCATCTGGCCGGTGCTCGGTGCGGGCCTGCACAACTTCGGTGAGTGGCTGGTCGGTTCCGGCGCTGTCGGCGCGGGCATCTTCGGTGTCGCCAACCGTGCGCTGATCCCCGTCGGCATGCACCACCTGCTGAACTCCTTCCCGTGGTTCCAGGCCGGCGAGTACAACGGCGCCCACGGCGACATCGCCCGCTTCCTCGCAGGCGACCCGAACGCCGGACAGTTCATGACCGGCTTCTTCCCGATCATGATGTTCGCCCTCCCGGCGGCCTGCCTGGCGATCGTCCACTGTGCCCGTCCGGAGCGCCGCAAGGTCGTCGGCGGCATGATGTTCTCGCTCGCGCTGACCTCGTTCGTCACCGGTGTGACCGAGCCGATCGAGTTCACGTTCATGTTCATCGCCCCGGTGCTGTACGCGATCCACGCGGTGCTGACCGGTGTCTCGATGGCCCTGACCTGGGCACTCGGCATGAAGGACGGATTCGGCTTCTCGGCCGGCCTGGTCGACTTCCTGCTGAACCTGGGCATCGCGTCGAAGCCCTGGATGCTGGTGCTGGTCGGGCTCTGCTTCGCGGTGCTCTACTACGTGGTCTTCCGCTTCGCGATCACGAAGTTCAACCTTCCGACGCCGGGCCGCGAGTCCGACGAGGAGCTCGCCGAGCTCCAGAAGGCCGAGGCCAAGTAGGCCCCGCCCGTACGACAACGACGAAGCCCCCGTCCCTCCCGCAGGAGGGACG